>NZ_CEXQWX010000125.1:0-17993 GCF_982718395.1 Carboxylicivirga sp. | reverse complement strand
ATCCCCTTTTGCGCCTGCCAAAATCGCATTTACTTGTTTTATTGTCATTGGTTCGGGTAAATTTGAGATTTCCTTATTTTCTACCGGATCAAGATTTACAAATTGGCAACTAGCCACAATAAATAACAAAATAGATGTTAGTAATTTCATTTACATTTCATTAACCCGACAATTGGGTAAGTTTCATGTCAATATCGACATGTAAATATAAATAAAACAATCTACTGTTAAAGTGAAGTATTAAATAAAGTATAGATTTTAATCCAATTGAAAATGATAGGTAATGGTTCCCTCTGCGAATGCATTGGCGTTTTCATCAGAGTTAAACCTAGCCCTTAAAGCAGCTTCCTTTGCTTTCCCGATTAACTCACGATCTTGTGTAGTAGAGCCTTTTAATTGAAATTCTGCTGAGGTAACTTTTCCATATCTATCCACTCTAATTTTAATTACAACTATACCATCTTTATTTGATTTATCTATTGGTTGGGGTAAACTACCAACCAATGAGCGACCTTTTAAATCAAAACCACTCCCTGAATCTCCTAATCCTGAACCTGAACGGTTTCGTGAATTGGGATCACCTGTAACATGCCCCTGATTACCACTACCTCCTGTATCTCCTTCAGATGTGCTCTCATCGCTTCCTTTGCCATTAAAGGCACCTGAAACACGGTTACGGGCTTCTGCCGCTTGTCGCTCCTGTTCTTCGCGTTTCTTACGTTCGGCTTCTTCTCTTGCTCGTTTTTCAGCCAACTCCTTTTGGCGCTTTGCTTCTTCTTCAGCTTCTATTCGTTTGCGCTCTTCCTCCTTTTCCCGCTCAATTCGCTCCTGCTCTTCCCTTTCTTTGCGCTCTTTCTCTAATCGTTCTTTTTCTTCTTTCTCTTTTTTCTTTTCTGCATCTGACTTAACAACCGGTGCCTCATCATAGTCCTGGGTTTTCACCTCATCTTCCGGCTCCGGCTCCGCGGTTGCTTGCTCCGGTACATTCTCCACTTTAGGTGGTGGCGGTGTTTTTTGTTGCTCAACAGGTTGCGCCTGCGATTGCTTTGGTTCAACCTCGCCCTGCCCCAGTACTGTATCTCCGAAATTCACCAATATTCCTTCTTCTTCCTGTGGCATGGTCGTCAGTCCAAAGAATATCAATAGCAGCAATACAGCTACATGAAAGATAGTTGTACCTATTACACCGTATTTTTTATCCTTATCTTCCATACTACTTGCCTTGTGTAGCCAATATCAATTTATATTTATTACGTATGGCAATGTCTCTTATTTTGCCAACTACCGAGAAAGGCACCGATTCGTCCACATGTAATGCGATATAAGTATCGGGCGATACTTCAATAATTTCCTTTAATCTGCGTTCGATCTTCCAGAATGGCAATTGCTCGCCTTCAACAAAATAACGTAGATCAGACGTAACTGAAACTGTTGTATTGGGCTTGGCCGATACCTGGTGATCACTTTTAGGCAGTATCATTTCACGAATGGCCTGCGGCGTTACAAGCGTTGATGTAATCATAAAGAAAATCAACAACAGGAATACAATGTCGGTCATTGACGACATGCTGAAGCCAGCCTCTACCTTATTGCGCTTTTTTAATCCCATTACCTGATATCTAAAATTACTTTTATACCATTCGACTCAGCTATATCTAATACTTGGGCTACATTTCCTGTCGATGCATTTTTGTCAGTACGCAATTTCACAATGGTTTTATCATTTCTGCCAAAAGCATTAACCAAGCCCGACTCAATATCGTCGGAAGCAAAACGTTTACCCTCTACATAAAACCGACCCGATTGTGTAACTCGAACATTCAAATACTTCTCAACCACTACCTTTTTTGTTGCTTTCTTTGGGATGAGCAACTTGATAGCATTGGGGTGCACCATTGTTGAGGTAATCATAAAGAATATCAACAAAAGAAATACGATGTCAGTCATCGACGACATGCTAAATGCTGCACTTATTTTTGTTCGTCGCTTTAAAGCCATTATTAGTGTGCCGGTTCGTTTAACAGATCCATAAACTCCATGGTACGCGCTTCCATTTTAAACACCACCTTTTCTACTTTTGCCACTAAAATGTTATAGGCAAAATAAGCGATGATACCAACCACCAGTCCGGTAACTGTTGTTACCATGGCTGTATAAATACCTGATGACAATAGTTGTACATCGATGTTATTGCCGGCATTAGCCATATCAAAAAAGGCCTTTACCATTCCGATTACAGTACCAAGGAAACCAATCATCGGCGCTCCTCCGGCAACAGTAGCTAAAGTAGGCAAGCTCTTTTCCAACCGGCTAATCTCAAGGTTACCCACATTTTCA
The DNA here is from genome assembly GCF_982718395.1 of Carboxylicivirga sp. Taxonomy (NCBI): domain Bacteria; kingdom Pseudomonadati; phylum Bacteroidota; class Bacteroidia; order Marinilabiliales; family Marinilabiliaceae; genus Carboxylicivirga; species Carboxylicivirga sp. The sequence continues at coordinate 15,656 of NZ_CEXQWX010000125.1, read as the reverse complement.
ATAGCTGTATTTACGTCGCTCAATGGTCGTCCGATACGTGTAATTCCTTTCTCAATCATTCTCGAAATAGGAAAATCGTGTGATTGACAAAGTGCTAGTGCTGATTCAATTTTCCCGTCATGGATGTAATCCTTTATCTTATTCATAAAACCGGCATCCTCGTTATTAGCCCGTCGAATTGCAAAGTATCGTTCAAAAAAGATATAAACTGAAACCACTGATAACAAAGCCAATGGAATCATTATCCAACCACCGGCCATTGCCATTTCAATATAATTCATGCTTTTATCAGCTCCTTCAGTCAATTCCTCGACAGGCAGATTCTCGGTATTTGCCTGAATGAATAATAATAGATTCATTGTAAATGTTTTTCTTTAGGTCAATCAAAAAAACAGATAAACTTCATGTTTATCTTCACTTATTAAAATCGAGTCTAAAAATAATAAAAATAGCTTCTCTTTTACGAACGCAAAAGTTTAATCTTTAGTCTGCTGCTCTTCACTCTCTTTCTTATTCTTATTTTTCTTTCCTGTAATCATAAGCCAATATTTATGCATTAGCTCTTCAAGTGAGTCAAACTCTTCTCTAAAGGATACACCTACTCCCTGAGTTGTTGGTGACACACCATATTCATTTATACTAACCAAATCATTATTGGTACGCGTGTAGGCTTTAGCTCTCAAACTCCCTGATTTATTAAGCTTTACTTCTACATCAAAGTCACCAATCAAATTACTCGGTCGTGTTTGGTCTTGCCCATATCCCACATTTCCATTAACAATCACGCGGTTATTGAATATTTGGGTCGACAGGGCCACTTCCACCTCTTCATTTGTTAGTTCACTGGCTGGCCGGTAACTCACACCAATATCTACATCACTACTAATTTGTGATAACCAATGGCTCAACTGGTTTGACAGCATTTCGGTTGTGGTCACCAAGGCTGCGTTGTTGCCCACCGGACTGTTATTTTGATCGGCTGGTGTTTCAGAATAAAAGCGATTAAGCACCAATAGCGACAACACTTGCCGATTGGTCTCTTCTTCAGTACTTATAACAGCATCGATCAAGTTTTGATTATTATCCTGATCGGATGGTGTTTTTATCTCAAACTTTACGTTGGGCTTAGTTAATCGGTCTGTTAACAACATATTACAATGCACTGGTATTCGACGATTGTAATCCTCGCTTGAATACTCAGGTAAATCACTTAAACTGGCTTTTAATTTATAGGTAGCATTCAGATCTATATTTGCATCATAGGGATTACCGTCCCAATTGATAGACGATCCTTGATTGATGATAAACTTCTTATTAAGAACATTCCTTAAAGTAAACAGGTAATCTCCTTCATCAAAATTAAAGTCGCCAAAAAAGTTGATTCCTCCTTCTTTGTCCATCTTTATCTGTAGATTACCATTTCCTTGTCCTCTGAGAATATCACCAACCTTTGAATCAAATATTACCTGGCAACGAGCTTCCGGGGTAATGTCAAGATCCATATTAACCGTCATCCCGGTAAGATCGATTTCGTATTCACTACTTTTATTAACTTCTAATTTCTGTTGATCTTCATCAACAGTCTCAGTTGTATTTATAAAACGGATAAAATTACTTTCCTCAGCACTTTCTTCATCCTGAAGCGGGATAAAAAATTGCGTATTTTCTTTCGTTTCTCCGGCAATATCAATCATTAAATCATTGGTAGTACCTGTTATTGACATATTACCATCGGCATACACTTCTCCATAATACAATGGGTTATCAGTAAATTTTGTATCCATCACCAACATATCATTTCCCAGTAAACTCAGATTATAGCGCATATTCCTGAAGGCATCATGATGGATAGTTCCCTCAAATGTTCCTTGCTTACCATTTCTATCCGACAATTGTGTATTTTTAAAAGTGATAAGGTTTGGATCAAAAATAACGGAATCTGTAATCGAATAAGTTGTTTGAAGCAAGCCAACATCAAAAAATGCTTTATCAATATTTAATCGACCAAGCAGCTCAGGTTTACTAAGAGAGCCTGATATAGCTAACTCACCACTTGCTGTTCCAGAAAGATTCTGCATTATTTTATTGAGGTACAAATTCAAGAAACCAATTTCGAGCCTATCAATATCATAACTTAAATAAACCTGTTTATTTGCCACATCAATAACTCCCCCACCGGTTAAAGGTCTAAATCCGTCTTTATCTATACTTGTACTGATTTTCACCTGATGGTTTTGCTGCAGGTATTCTGCATCGATCATCATATCTCCAATTTCATCCTTATTAAAAACAAAATCATCAACACTCAAGTTACCGCTTATAATTGGCTCTGAATAAATATTTTGAATATCTAACACACCATTTAAGGCACCTGACACCTCCACCTGTTTCAGGTCCTTATAACCAACCATATCCGACAAGCTTATGTTTTGGAAATGCACTTTCAAACCGTCTTTGATCTGACGATGAGCAAAGCCATTTATACCTATCTCCTGATTGGCATGGTAAATCCTGAAGTGCTTCAATGAAAAACCATCAGGATGATAATGCAAGGTTGTCGGCTGAATCTCCCACAAACTATCCTGAACCATCACATACGATGGCAACAATTCAGTGGTAGAATAGATCTTGTTGTTATGATTCTTAAAAACAGTTTTTGTTATAATTGAGCCACTATTTGTGTATAAATCCCAATTATTCCAAAAAACATTGAACTGTAAAGTATCTTTATTAGCAGTATGATGTAAACTAAGATTTTGAAATGTTCCAACATTATTAACATTTAAATCGCTTGCCCTCGAAATCATAAGCAGCTTATTATCCGATCCGGTTGTCAAGTGGACCTCTGGCCGTTGAGCTTTTATACCTTTATAATTCAGATAGTCCATTTCGACCTCCAGATCTATTTCCTCCTGCTCTGTATTATAACTGCCTAAAACCAATCCATTATCTGACACCTCCAATCCCGGTAGCAGCAATTCTGCAAATGCCGACACTTTTTTGAATGTACAGGAAAAATTGAAATCATTTGATTTAACTTCCACATCTTTAACAGGTATTGTTGAAGCTAAGGCAGGCAAGTGAACCAATAGTTTCTTTTTGAGCATGTTTCCCAGATGGGTAAAATTATATGTACCTACCAAGTCACCTTCTGCGATGTCAGATTGCAGAACAATTCGTTTTCTTTCTTCTTCTCTGACCGAAAGAAGTAATAAAGAATCCATCTGAACATTATGTACTTCTGAACTATAACTAAGATCTCTGATATTCAAATACCCAACTATATCATTAAAATCGTTTCCGGATATGTCCGTTTCGATATCTGCAGTCAACGAACTATTCAGAGCCTTTTCAACTATGTTTAATTTATCAAGGTTTATATCTGTCAGATGTGCAATAAATTTGAAATTTGGCACTTCACCTGAGAGGTCTATTTTCCCATTAAAACCAAATTGTCCATTGGGATCATCAATCAGAAAATCTCCATCAAATTGATTATTCGCGAATAGTCCATTAAGTTTAATATTAGTATAATCGTATTCATTAACAGTAAGCGTGTCAACAACTCCGCTTAGAAAAGCACTAAATTTTTCTCCTGAAAGACGGGAACCTTTTATCCCTACAGACATTGACACATCACCAACATAGTCTTCAACACCTGCTAATTTACCAATATCAAAGTTTGTTGTTGATAAGTTACCCGAGAATATTAAATTATCTTGTTCTCCGATTTTAAAGCCCATATCAGTGCTGATTGAACCCAGAGATGAAGTAAACTCTCCATAAGCTACTAAATCAGTTAAGAAGCCGGTAAAATTCCCCTGATAATTTACCCGTTGAAGGTTTTTGAGTGCCGTTGGTAACATTAAAGCTTTCCCTTTAACGTGAGAAAATAACTGTTCAATATCTTCAGGCGATGTGTGAAGGTGGCTAACATTAAGATAGAGGAAGGTTTCATCTATATTTGGCAATCCATTAATATCAAAGCTCGAATATAATCTTGAATGTGGCCCAAAATCAAGTTGCACTTTTCGTCCACTGATATCATCAATGGTTCCATAAAAAACTCCTGACAAACCAACTTGAGTTGCCTTTTTTAATGGGCTAAAGCGTGCTATGTCACCAGCGCTGATTTTTGATTTGTGTACGTTTAAATAAAAATCCTGAATAACATCAATACCTGCTTTAGCAGTGTCTAATTTAAAGTTTAAAGAATCAATCTCAATCGAAGAATTGTTTGCTTGAACAGAACCATCATTCAGAATAATGTTCTCCTGATTAATGGCAATTGAAGCCTGAACATTTTTGAAGTTAATACCATTAGTTGTGTTTAAGCTAAGGTCATCGACATCAAATCGCCATAAACTGTCTTGTTTGATCTTATTAATCCCAATATTAAAATCAGAAACATAAAATCTCTCGCGAATTATTGAATCCTGATAGGAAACATCACCAGATTTAACATCCAGGCTAACTAAATTCAAATACCATTTCGATGCATCTTCTCCCGATTTGGTTCTTTTTAATGCTTTTTCAATAAAATGATAATTATAAAGAGAATCGTGTTTCGAAATATTTATAGTCGGATTCAGTAACGATAATGAATTCAAATATAGCTCCTTACGTTTGAAGAAGACAGAATCGATCTTTGCAGCTACTTGTTCAATAGCCAACAATGTGTCGTTTTGCTGATCAAATACCACCATCTCATCAATCACCAATGTTTTAAATGGCCTTAGATGAATCTTCTTAATTGAAATTTCGGTATTTAAATCCTTACTTAACTCCTTTGTAAAATATTTTACCAACGAGGTTTGAACAACAGGTAATAACAAAATAGAGTACAACAATAGCGGAACTACAAATAGCACCGCCAAGCTAATCAATCCTATTTTGATATTTTTTTTTATACTTTTATCCCGTTTTTAACCCATCAAAATTACGAAAAAGGTGGGAATAATGGTTTGAATAAGCGTAATTCTATCGTACAAAAGTTATGAGTGTGTTAATATTGGGAATAGAGTCATCGTGCGATGACACTTCTGCAGCAGTTTTTAAAGATGACATTATTTTATCTAATATAGTAGCTAATCAGGATGTTCATAAAGCATACGGTGGTGTTGTACCCGAACTAGCATCACGTGCACATCAGCAGAATATTATTCCTGTAGTTGAAAAAGCAATTAAAGATGCAGGTGTTAAAACCGAGGACATTAATGCTGTTGCTTTTACGAGAGGTCCTGGCCTAATGGGCTCTCTATTGGTCGGAACTTCGTTTGCAAAAGGATTTGCTTTGGCAAATAAACTACCATTGATCGAAGTTAATCACCTTCATGCCCACGTATTAGCACATTTCATCAAAGAAGATAAAAATGATACCGATCAACCTCAATTTCCTTTTTTATGCTTATTAGTTTCTGGAGGCAATAGCCAGATTATTGTTGTAAGAGATTATCTTGATATGGAAATTATTGGCCAAACAATTGATGATGCAGCAGGTGAAGCATTTGACAAATGTGCAAAAATAATGGGATTACCATATCCTGGTGGTCCGCTTATTGATAAGCTTGCAAAAGAAGGTAATCCTGATGCTTTTACATTTAGTAAACCAAAAATTAAAGATTACGACTATAGCTTTAGCGGACTCAAAACATCAGTACTCTATTTCCTTAGAGACGAGTTAAAAAAGAATCCTGATTTCATTGAAGAAAATAAAGCCGATATTTGCGCTTCACTGCAAAAAACCATTATTGATATTTTAATGGATAAAGTGGTTAAGGCTGCCAAAGATACTGGCATTACTCAAGTAGCACTTGCCGGAGGAGTTTCTGCTAATTCAGGTTTGCGTAATCGATTAACTGATTTAGCAAAAGAGAAAAAATGGGAAACCTTTATCCCAAAGTTTTCGTACACGACGGACAATGCGGCAATGATTGCTATCAATGGCTATCATAAATATTTAAACAACGAGTTTGTCGAGCAGGATGTTGCACCATTTGCAAGAACTGAATTTTAGAACGCTTGTTAAAATATTCTGATGATTAATCGGGGGGAAATAGTCATTGATCAAATTAATTGCTTCTTTTTATGTAATTGAGCGTTAAAAAATTGAATTTTTATATTTTTGCCCAAGCTTAAAAAAATATTAGTGGGATCGTATTTTTTTATAAAAAAAACCGGCTTTGTAGAAAAGACTGTTGGAAACGAAACAGTCATTGTTCCGTTGGTTGGTAAAGTGGCACAAATGGAGAAGGTTTTCTCATTAAATGAAATTGGATCTTTTATTTATAATTGTTTAGATACACAGCAAACAATTGATAATATAATTGAACTGATTTTAAATGAATTTGAAATTGACAAGAACACAGCACAAGGGGATTTAGAACTTTTTTTGAATAAGGCTGTTGAAATTGGCATCATAGAAAAACGACCTAACTGAGATTAATTGGGAATGAAAGTTAAAAAGACATATAGTAAACCAAATATTGAGGAGCATTACATTGATCAAATGATAAATTTGTGGGAAGGAAGTGAGCCGACTCCTCCAGCGGCAGCTCCGGAAAGTACTCCTTCACTTAAGTCTGCTCCTAAATACGACAATCCGCCTGCTCAAGATTATCCCTTTGGCAGTGATAGTCCCGATTATACAAACATGTAACAAATGGTCGAGGTTCATAAAGCCAAACAATATACAATTGGGGGCATAAGAATTAAAACAAATTTCTTATGCCCCCTTTTCGACTTCGATTTAAAGGGAGGTAGTAGTGATTTTCAGGATAATCAACAAGAAGCTCCTGAATGGACTTTTAACTACCATATTACAAACGATATAAATCAGTTTGGCTGGCAACACCAATTTAAAGGACCTGAGCAATTTGAAGAAGACCTTCCGTATAAATGGTCTGTCGTTCTAATTAATAACTTAGACGGTATATTAGTAGAATTTGATAACCATCCTGATTTCACTTCAGCGATCAATATGATTGACACAGATAAAAAGGAAGTAAATATCTGTTTGCAGGCTAAACACCAAAACAAGATTGTATTTGATCCGTTTATACACCCTTTGGGAATTCTTACTTTAAAAGTAATTGTGCACCACTACGGCGGATTCGTTATACATGCATCAACTGTTAACTATAAAGGCAAAGGGTATTTATTTTCCGCTGTTTCAGGAACGGGAAAATCAACAATGGCAAAAATTTGGCAAGAATACGGCGCAACAATTATTAATGATGATCGATTGATAATAAGGCCTGGTAAAAGTGGGTATATGGCATACAATACTCCAATGCCATATTATCGTGACAAAAATAAGAACGTAAAACTGCATAAAGCATTTCTGATAAAACAATCACCTCGAAACTTTATTAATAAGATGCCTGTTTTGAAAGGAGCATTAGGTTTATTAGGCAATTGCATGCAATTTCAATACGACAAAAATCAGGTCCAAAACCGCTTAGACGCATTACTTGATATTTCGAATCAATGTGGCGTATACGAATGTGGATTTAAACCAGACAAAGAGATTGTGGATTTAATTTTATCTGAAATTGGTTAATCATCAACTACAAATCACCCTAATTCAACTCCTAAAAGACGGACACCAAGTTGAAGTTCCTGCTTTTGGAATGAGTATGTTTCCACTTTTGCTACCAGGCGATAATTTATTAGTTCAACCTTCCATTCCTAAAGTTGGTGACATAGGTGTTTTTGTCTGTAACCAACTCCTTATTGCCCATCGACTGTATAAAATTGAGGACAACTACTACTACTTCAAAGGAGATGGATTAATCTTTCCTGATCGACCAATTTCCGTTGATCATGTATTAGGCACTGTAACAGGACGAAAAAGAAGAAATAAAACAACAATTTGTGAAAGTGGTGTTTTTAGGCTTTTTCGCAAATTTATGCCCGAACTTACATTTTTAACAGGACACTTGTTCTTCTATTCTGGACGCATTTACAGCAAAATATTAGAACAAACAAACCATTAATTTTTTTGAAATTAAAAACTAATTAAACGCTTTAATACACCAATCCCATTTTTATATTAATTTTAGTGTTCATCAACTGAAAACACCCGGATGAAACCTGACAGGAAAATTTCTATAAATCAAATATTTGAGGCTCTCTTAATCGTTTATAAAAGCACGCCCAAATGGACCGTCATCAGTGTTTTTGTTACCTTAGTAAGAGGTTGTATTCCATTATTACTTTTATATGTAGTTAAGCAACTCATTGATGTTGCATCTAATTATATTTCAGGAGTAAACACAACAGATCAGGTTTTACATCTGACCATTGGATTAACCGCATTCTTTTTTCTTATTAATGCCATCAGCGGATCAATCGGTAGCCTTGTTCGGGAACGTCAGAGTCATTTTATCAACGACTACGTTCAAAACATTATTCATCAAAAAACAGTCCACATACCTTACAAATACTTTGAAGATGCCAACTACCAGGATATCTTTTACCGGGCTTTAAGTGATTCCAGTTTCAGGCCAGCAAGAGTTTTTTATAACCTGCTACAGGCTTTACAGAACTGCCTCACTTTACTTTTAATTGTCATTGTATTAACAGGAATTCATTGGGCGATTATACCTATTCTGATTCTTTCCAGTATACCCATTTTTTATTTCAGAATCAGATACACTCGTAAATTATATCAATATAGAAAAGACCACACGGAAGATGAACGAAGGGTACACTACTTCAATCGTTTACTTACGGCCAAAGACTTTGCTAAAGAATTAAGGGTTTTCAATTTAGGCAGACCTTTTAAAATTGAGTATGAGAAGTTTAAACATGACCTGAGAGAGAAACAATGGTCATTAGCTAAGTCTAAAACTATCAGTGAAGTATCAGTACAAGTTTTTGCCTCTATCATCTTACTGTTTATAATCGGGTATGTAATGTTTCAGGCCGTTGAAGGACAAATAACCAGTGGCTCAATGGCTATGTATTTTTTGGCACTTCAAAGAGCGTATGCCGTATTACAGGGACTTCTTAGTAACTTGACTGCCTTGTATGAAGATAATTTATTCTTACAAAACTTCTTTGCTTTTAAGAAGATTGAGATCAAAGCAACTGACTCACAAATTCCATTTCCGAAGCCTTTAAAAAATGCTATTGAATTTAAGAATGTTAGCTTCCGGTACAACGAGAATTCAAAGTGGATATTAAAAGACATTAATTTAATTATACCTAAAGGTAAAACAGTTGCGCTTGTAGGAGAAAATGGTTGTGGCAAAACAACACTTGTCAAACTTTTAGCTCAACTACACGCTCCTGATAAGGGAATAATTACAGTTGACAATACCAATTGGCATAGTTTATCTCCAAAAGAAATTTCAAAAAATATTTCAATTATTTTTCAGGATTTTATGCTGTATAATGTAAGTGCTCAAAATAACATTCGGTTTGGCAACATGAGGCGATGCAACAATTTTGAATCTGTTGTTGAAGCAGCAGAGAAAGCAGGAATCAATCATCAATTCAATAATTTGCCCAATGGCTATGACACTACCCTTGGTACCCTTTTCAAAGGAAGCCAGATGTTAAGCCGGGGTGAATGGCAACGCACAGCACTTGCAAGATCGTTTTATAATACTGATGCGCAGGTTATAATACTCGATGAACCTACAAGTTCTTTAGATGCATTTACCGAAGCCAACCTAATTGCGCATTTTAAAACCATTACCAAAGACAAAACAGCAATCATAGTAAGTCATCGCCTTTCCACCATTAAATTAGCTGATATGGTGGTTGTTTTAAGAGATGGAGGAATTGCTGAAGTTGGATCTCCACTTGAACTGCTTGACAAAAAGGGCGCATATTATGAAATGATCAATTCACTGGAATACAATTAGCGAATCACAAAGGTCACTCCTCCATAAATACCAAAAGAATACGGTTGAAACTCATAGACATCACTTGAGCTTATTGAGTTTAAGAAGTATTTAAATCGAGGTTCTAAATTCAGGCGGATCATTTTTGTTAAAGGAACATCTACTCCTACCCCAACTGAGCTACTCAATACAAATGATTTGATATCACTTGTTTCTCCTATTTTTTGTTTCGATCCGTTATCAATGGAATAAGCAGAGTTATCGACTAAAAAATTGGTACTAAGACCACCTGCAAAAGTCAAATATGGAAATTGTTCAAACAAAGTATATCTCGCCAGCATAGGAATTTCAATATACCCAACTGTTTGCTTAATCGAATTTATTGAGCTAAAACTTGTATTCTCAACAAAACTCATGTTGTCGGATAACGCCATTGGTTGTTTATTTCCTCCACCCACAATTGCCCCCAATGAGTTAGCATATTCAATGCTTTTTGCCTTTTGAGCCTGAGAGAAAGCTTCATTAAATGATCGAGCATTGTTAGGGCTGTTAACTTCCTGACCAATCTGAGCATATAAAATCCCTGATTCAAAGCTCCAACGAGAATTTGTCTGTACCCTAACCTGCAAACCTCCTCCTAATGAATTAATGCCGCTTTCATTAATATTCATATTGGCATTACTAAGCATCTCATTACTTCCATTGCTCACTTTGCAATTGTAAGCTGGCGAAATAACACCTCCTAAAGTTATTGTTGCTTTTTTCCTATTTTTCTGAGATTCAAGTGGTGAAGGATACAAAGGATAGTATTTTCTTTCAACTTTAACATGTAATTGTTTATCTATATGATATTCATGTTGCAAGCCAACCGTTTTATTCGATGCCAATAATTTAAACTCAGATTTTTTTACACCTTGCAATACTTCTATAAGACCTGCGCTTTCATTCGAATTACCATAAATAATTAAGTTATTGGCATCTGACGATGATAATTCTTTTATTTCTTCTTTTTCTTCTCTGGTACTTGCAATTAAATTTGAGTCTTCAATATTTTTATCTCCAACACGACTTTCTGATTCCTGATTATTTTCTACCACAGGATCAGTATTGACATAAGGCTCACTCACATTGTAAAATAATCGAATAGAAAGGAGCAAAAGGCCTATTAAACAAGCCGCAGCAACACTTCTCCATATCAGAAGTGTACGCCTGTGAGTCTTCTGTCCATTAAGTTTTTTATCTAACGACTCCCAGACATATTCACCCGGAGTTACTTCGTATCCTGATAAACCATCACTAAAAACTGTATCTATATCTTTCTTTTCTTTCAACATACAGCTTGTTTTTTCTCCAACAATTTATTTTCGATACTCTTTTTAAGCCATTGGCGAGCCCTAGCCAGATTAGATTTTGATGTTCCAACTGAAATCCCAGAAGTTTCAGCGATTTCGGCGTGTGAATACCCTTCAATTACATACATATTAAACACCAGCTTGTACTTAGGAGGCAACTCCTGGATCATAGCGATTAATTCATCATGACTAAATGAACATTCAGGCACCTCCTCTCTCCCATCATCAGCCAATATCGGGAACTCATCAACCAAAATCTCCGGCTGTTTTTTTCGATAAACTTCGATTACCGTATTAACCATGATTCGACGAACCCAACCTTCAAATGAACCCCGAAAATTAAACTTATCAATATTATTAAATACCTTGATGAACCCTTCTTGCAAACAATCTTCTGCCTCGGTTTTATCTTTACAATAACGCAAGCACACACCAAACATCTTAGCAGCAAAAGTCTGATACAATAGCTTTTGTGCCGATGTCTTTTTCCGTTGACAAGCTTTTATTATTTCGTCAAGATTATCCAAGGCAACGTTATCTTTTAGTCTGAGAGGTACTATAAACAAAACTCCTAAACTGAAAGAAATATTGCTGAAGTTTCAACTTCAATTCCATCTCATAAATTAAGGATTCAATAGTCAGATGGAAAAAGTCTGAAGAGGTTGCGTATATAGCAACATTTAATATTTTTTTCTGGCACGGTCCATTTCCCGACCAGCATCTTTCATTTTAAGTGTTTCACGTTTATCGTGCTGCTTTTTACCTTTAGCCAATGCTATTTCAATTTTTACAAATCCACGATCATTAAAAAACAATCGGATCGGAACAATTGTCAATCCCGATTCTTTAGTTTTACGCTCCAGTTTCTGAAGTTCCTTTTTATTCAGAAGCAATTTTCTTTCCCGTTCGGGCTGGTGATTATTAAATGTTCCATAAAAATATTCGGAAACACGCATGCCTTTCAGCCAAAGTTCTCCTTTAACGAAATAACAATAAGAATCGACCAAACTGGCCTTTCCCAGACGAATCGATTTTATTTCTGTACCAACAAGCTGCAAGCCGGCATTAAAGCGTTCGATTAATTCATAATCAAAAGTGGCACGTTTATTTCTGATATTTATTCTGGATGATGGTAAACTCATACGGTTAAGTTGCTAATAAAAACAAATAATCGGTGTATTAATGATGGCATTAAAAGGATAACCAAACCCAGCAAAACTGTCATCCAAATATGTACTTCTCTTGATAGATTTTTCAAAGTACTTAAACCTATCCAGACAAGATATATTGAATAAAGGTTAATAATACTGCCAATTATTATTGCTTCAGGAATTAATGCACTAATGCTTCCGCTTAAATATAAAATACTTGATGAGTAGGCAATCAGCTGAAATAATTCTTCCTTAAGAATCTCTTGCTTAAAGACCACTAATAGTTTTAAAAATAAATAGTAGATCAAATACAATCCGAAGAAGCAGGAAGAAAATGTAAAAACAGCTTCCTTTAGTGCCGATTCAAAATCTAATTGCTGATGACTTATTAAATATCCAACAAAAACGGTTAAAGAATAAAAACCAATAATTGGCAAACTAAATTGTGTAAGTACTTCGTTAATTGATTTACCTTCCGAAATAATTAATTGCCATTCTTTATGAGGTTTAATGATTAATTCCTTTAAACGCCCAATTAGATTTTTGTACAATACACTTAAGCTAATTGCTTCTTTACTCATTCAATCCCTTTTAATTTGACACTATATGACAGATCAAAAACAACCCACCAATTAAAAACCCAAAAATAACAATTTTATCCGACAGTGGTTTATAACACCTACAGGCTGGCTTGTAATTATTGCCTGAAAAGCCTTATCACATCTACTCGCTTAGGCATTCCTTAACCTTCTATATATCTCATTACTAACACAACGTTGGGAATATCTCAATAATGTAACCACTAAAACTCAAGTAGACTATCCGATTTTTAAAAATCAGAGGACAACAATATTACTCACTAATTTTTGTTACTTTTGCCCCTTAAAATTATCTGCATTGTCTCAAAACTAGGGTGACTAATTAGTTTGTATGGAAGAATCATTTGAGCACATCGTCTATTCTAAAAATGTTATTGAATTTGTAACTGTAGCTAAAGAGTACTGTTCCTTCGTTGAATCTGCTAACAACCTCGATCGCAAACAATTCGTAACTATCGCTACTCGCATTATTCCACTGCTTTACTTAAAAGCTTCGGTTTTACCTAAAGTGGAAAATGAATTAGATGATAGCATCGAAAAAACAGTGGATGAAATGGTCTATGCTCAAATTCAGGATGGCATTTCCGGTAAACTTGGTCGCTTTAATGATTATCTCGAAGTATTTAACCCTGATATGCAGAGAAGTGATACACCGATCATCTCTTATATAAGTGAGGATATGGCCGATATCTATCAGGATTTAAAGGATTTTATATCAGCTTATCGTATTGGTGTTAATGAAATAATGAACGATGCGCTTGCTGACGTTGTTAATAACTTTGAACTATTTTGGGGACAAAAGATTGTTAATACGCTAAGAGCATTACATGCCCTGTTGTATGGAGAAGAAAACCTTGAAGAAGAAAAAGGTGAAGAGACGTTCCAGCAAAACCAGCAGAAAGAGAATTGGTTTAACAGAATGCAACAGGACTGGTCGGATGACAATAACGATGATAACCCATTACTCTAAATAAAAGCCTTATAGTATAAATGGAGAAAACCATTACAAAAGAAGAATTGAGCCAATTACCACTAAAGCATTTTGAAGGTCAGGTTGACGTTGTTGAAGACCCAAAAGTTGTTGAGAAACTGGTAGGTGAGCTTGAGCGATATGAACACATAGGTTTCGATACAGAAACCAAACCTTCGTTCCAGAAAGGAAAAATCAACAAAGTATCATTGCTTCAATTCTCAACCAACAAAAAAGCCTATTTATTCAGATTAAATAAGACCGGACTTCATCCGGCGTTACTTCGCCTGTTATCCGATCCCAACGTAAAAAAAATCGGCGTTGGAATAAGGGATGATATAAAGGGCTTAAATCGCCTGGCAACTTTTCGGGCAGCCGGATTTGTTGAGCTGCAGGATCATGTTAAAAAGGTTGGAATAGAAGATACCAGCTTAAAGAAACTGGCTGGGTTAGTACTTAATTTCAGAGTGAGTAAACGCCAGCGTCTGTCCAACTGGGAAGCACCACACCTGAGCGAAGGACAAATTTTATATGCAGCTACTGATGCCTGGGTGGCTTTGGAGTTATTGACAAAATTATCAGAAAAGTTCCCGGCTTTTGAAGCACAAACGATATAAGATTAAAACATTGATGTCAGAAAGACCACAATTAGTACTTAAACAAGGAAAAGAACAGAGCTTAAACCGATTTCACCCCTGGATTTTTTCAGGTGCAGTAAAGGGTGTCAAAGGTCCCGAACTTAATGAAGGAGATTTAGTTGATGTGCTCGACAGCCAGGAAAACTTCTTAGCAACCGGTCACTATATTATTGGCTCAATTGCAGTTAGAATACTAAGCTTTAAGCAGGAAAATATTGATTATACATTCTGGAAAAACAGAATTCAAAACGCCTATGACTTGCGTCGTTCAAATGGTCTGATAGATAACGAACATACCAATGCTTTTCGTTTGGTACATGGCGAAGGTGATTATCTGCCTGGTTTAATCATTGACTTTTACAACGGAACGGCAGTGGTTCAGATGCACACTGTTGGTATGTACCTGCAAAAAGATACAATCGCCAAAGTCTTGCAGGAGGTATTGGGCGATTCGCTTCAATCCATCTTTAATAAGTCAGAAGGCACAATGCCTTACAAAGCGGACATTGAAGCGGTCAATGGCTATATTTATGGCAAAAGCTCTGAAAAGATTGCTCTTGAAAACGGACTCAAATTTAAAGTTGACTGGGAACGAGGCCAGAAAACCGGCTTTTTTGTTGATCAACGCGAAAACAGATCATTAATCGAGCATTACAGCAAAGGCTGTGAGGTTTTGAATATGTTTTGCTATACCGGTGGTTTCTCCTTTTACGCTATGCGAGGTGGTGCCAAATCAGTTCATTCGGTTGACAGCTCAGAACGTGCTATCCAGATTACCAACGATAATGTAGAATTAAATTTTCCGGGTGATAACCGGCACGAATCATTTGCAGTTGATGCCTTTAAATATCTGAACAAAATTAAAGATAAATACGACCTGATTATTCTTGATCCACCGGCTTTTGCCAAACATATTAATGTTGTTAAAAATGCGCTTCAGGGGTACAGGCGACTAAATGCCAAAGCTTTGGAACAGATCCGTTCTGGCGGTATATTGTTTACTTTTTCCTGTTCGCAAGTTATAAGCAAAGAACAATTCAGAACAATGGTATTTTCAGCTGCTGCCAGAGCCGGACGTAAAGTCAGAATACT
>NZ_CEXQWX010000124.1:0-18030 GCF_982718395.1 Carboxylicivirga sp. | reverse complement strand
AGAGTTGAGAAACGAATCAGATCGGGATGAAAAAACAAGCCCCAAATATCTCTAACATCCGGATCAGGCTCTTCATCAATAGTTATAACTTGCCCAGGCGAAAGGAAAACCATGGTGCCCTCTTCAAAGTCATAGTTACCTCTTCCATATTTCATTACCC
This sequence comes from Carboxylicivirga sp., assembly GCF_982718395.1. Lineage (NCBI taxonomy): Bacteria > Pseudomonadati > Bacteroidota > Bacteroidia > Marinilabiliales > Marinilabiliaceae > Carboxylicivirga > Carboxylicivirga sp. Next base: position 17,870 of record NZ_CEXQWX010000124.1, on the reverse strand, counting down.
CCTTGAAATCTTTAAGTGATACACAATAAAAGTCCAAAACGTATTTCGTACCTATTTCATAGTCAGGCTTTGCAAATTCAGGTTTGGAGAAATCAATCGTTGTAATCAACGGATGTTTAGGTTTCGTATTGCCAAATAAAAGATGTAACTCTGAGATTGATTTTACATTAATAATTTTGCTCATTGCCTACTTTTTAATGTTATGTGACGACACCTCCCCCTTCCTGCGGAAATGATCTTTTAAAATTATAATATTCAACTGAGAACCTGTTTCAATAATGGTTTTCATTCAGAACGCCTTAAACCTGGTATTACATGACCGTTTAAGTTTTTTATTATTTAAATATCTCCGACATAAAGAAACCAGTATTACTCTTTTTTGTCAAGATACCATGATAATAGCGCCAGCCCGCTAAAGGTTGAATGAATTACGATACCCGATAATTGCGTATCTTCCGGTATTCCCATACCAAAAATAGCTATCAAAATGGTTTCTGGTATATGCCATGCTAATATGAGTAAGGTTAACTTTCTACGAATACCTGCAGGAAATGTGAGTGACATAAAAATGACTAATGCATGGAAAAGATAACCCATCATTCCCATTAAAGCCATTGTGCTAATTGGTTGTGCTGTATCCTTAAAAGCTTCTGCCCCTGCCCACGATCCGAAAAAAAGTGAAAGCAATCCTAATAGCATTAAAATTAATTTAGACTTCATAATAATCTTCCTTTTTTTGTTTAATACAAAAGTAGAGTGGTTTCATGTAATCAAATTATATAGAATACTTAATCACTGATACTTTTTACTGATTCACCTAAACCAACAATTACTCATTGAATCAAATAAAAGCGGCCCTCATACATAGTATTGATAATATAGTTATGACAGTCTTCTCTGATCATTGTTACCGATCATCCTTGATGCTAAAACACAATTATGGATTGCAGAAGATCAATCTTGAGAACGAATTAATTTTGAAGAGTCAATTTTAGTCTATTTAGATACAATGACAGTTTTTAGGAGAATATGAAAGTTAAGCAGAAATAAAACCAGAAATAGCAATATTTGGAAATGCTTACTGAAAAAATGAGTCTAATATTGCAAAAAAGTTAACCTGTTTTCGCTATATAAAAATAGAGGAACTCTAAGAAGTAGTTACCTTAGATAATACAGGTGAGTACCAGCTTTATTTGTTAGAATCCGATTTGAAATTTGTCAAATAAAGCCAAAAACATCCAATAAAATTAAATTATAAGAAAGTGCTTTAATTATACTAAAGCACTTTCTTGAGTTTCATATTAAAAATATACTTCAAAAGCTCCGGGAACAATCCCTCCATCAAGTGTAGAATAGTTCTGCATCTTTTTTATATCTTATCTTCCCATTGATGATATGATGGGATGGTGTTAATCGAAATTAAGGAATAGTTTAAAAGCTTTGTATTATTCGTACGTACAATTCACATACAACGTTCCATTAGGACCTGCAAAACCTATTGCGTAATGTTCATCATCTTCATGCGAGTTCTGGAATGGTTCCAGCCATGTGTCATCAAGGCCCAACAAAGGATCGTATCTCTCCCCACTTAACAACACATGTTCCCCTTCACTCTCATAACACAATCGAAAGTTAATATTCTCAGGCACCAGGTGGTTATGTACTGGAGGAACTTCGGGTCCATCCTCTACCGAACAATCGGTCCACCATTTTTCAGGAGATTGATCGATATTAAATATTTGACTACGATACAATATTGTCCGCTCCAAAACCTTTGTAAAAGAACTCTCATCCTTAAGCTTATTATCTTCAATAAGTAAATATACATTTAAGTCATCAGGTGCCTTTGTCCGTGTTGTATGCCTTAGCTCCATTCCTGGATACAAAAATCCCACCTGTATGTTAGAAACTTTCAAAGCATGCACCTTAACAATACTTTCGTACTGCATTTCATTGCCCTGAAGATATCCAGTCAGCCTCACAGCATATTCCCCGGGAGCTGTGTACATATGAGCAGGTGATTTCAAATTGGTAGAATTTCCATCTCCAAATTCCCACGTGCAAGAGTCCATTTCTTCTATATCAGAAGTGAATTCAATACTATCGTATGCAAGAAATAGTGTTCGATTAGTACTAGACGACATAATATCGCTTTGCAGACGTTGTGTCTGAAACTTGAGTTCGGGCAGTGGTTGATATTCATTGTCGTCATTGGAATCACAGGCATAAATACTAAAAGATAATAGTGCCAAGAAAAATAATTTAGGTAATGTTAGTGTCATAGATTATGTTTTTAGTTTCAGCGTTTTGTTACAATATCCATGCCAAGCTATTGGCGGAATTTGAAAATTTTAAAACCAATAGATAATGTTCTAAACTTAACAAAGTGGGTTTGGTTATGATAGATATTAAATGCAATCAGTACCTTTACAAATACAGAAGACGCTGCTTTATTTTCGAGCGGTCCTCCTCCAAGAGTAGGGTGATTTTACACTTCTATATACCCAATCTTTACATTGAAATTAAGATATGATGGTATAGTTTGAAACTACATCCAAAGCAAGTAGATATAATCCTCTCTTGAAGAAGATTTTTTGAATTAAGGGAAGTTTGTTGTACTCCCTAATCTAAATACCAAATTAAATTGTACTTTCTCTGAAATGGTAAGAATTAAGAAAGACTCAATATGAGAATTCAAGATTTTAAGTCAAACTAAGATTATTGTTTTTCCTGAATAATATACTTATCACTAATCATTGCTCGCATCGCTTTCTCAATTCCTTCTTTGTCAAAGCCACAAACACCATAAAGCTCAGTTTGTGTACCATGCTCTACGTATTCATCCGGAATTCCCAATCGTTTGACACGGGCACAATAACCATTATCTGCCATAAACTCCAAAACAGCACTTCCCATTCCGCCAATAATTGTACCATCCTCAATCGTTATAACCTTATCGTGCTTTTTGAAAACATCATGAAGTAATACCTCATCCAAAGGTTTAGCAAAACGTATATCGTAGTGAGCCATTGATACGCCTTCTTTTTCCAGTTTGGCAATCAGCTGGCTTGCTTTAATTCCAATCGGTCCAATAGTAATAATGGCCAGATCATCACCATCCTTAAGCTTACGCCCGGTACCAACTTTTATTTCCTCAAATGGTCGTTGCCAGTCAATTAATGAGCCATTACCACGTGGATAGCGAATGGTAAATGGTCCCTGGTCAGGTAATTGAGCCGTATACATAAGGTTGCGTAATTCCTCTTCGTCCATAGGTGATGAAACAATCATATTCGGTATACCGCGCATATAGGATAAATCATAGGCTCCATGGTGGGTGGCACCATCAGCACCTACCAAGCCTCCCCTATCAAGGCAAAAAACAACATTAAGTTTCTGCAACGCTACATCATGTATCACCTGATCGTAAGCACGCTGCATAAACGACGAGTAGATATTACAATATGGCACATGGCCTTCAATAGCCAATCCTGCGGAAAAAGTAACAGCATGTTGCTCCGCAATCCCTACATCAAATGCTCTGTCCGGCATTTTCTCCATCATGATATTAAGGCTGCAACCTGTTGGCATAGCTGGTGTGATACCCACAATCTTGTCATTCTTCTCGGCCAGTTCAACTATAGTATTCCCAAACACTTCCTGAAACTTTGGTGGTTTAGGAACCGATGGCTTGTTTACTATTTTTTTCCCGGTTATTTTATCAAATTTATCACCAACAGCATGCCAGGCCGTTTGATCTTCTTCAGCAAACCTGAAACCTTTACCTTTCTTAGTGATCACATGTAATACTTTTGGTCCCGGAATATCTTTCAGATCACTTAATACCTTTCGTAAATGATCTACATCATGTCCGTCAACCGGACCAAAATAACGGATATTAAGCCCCTCAAATATATTAGTCTGCTTGGTCAACAGGTTCTTCAGAGAATTATTTAATTTAGTGATCATCTCCTTTGATCGGGGACCTGTCAGTTTCATTTTCTCCAACATCTTAAAAGCTTCAGAACGAAACTTGTTATATGTTTGAGATGTTGCGATATCCACCAGGTAATCACTAAAACCTCCCACAGCCGGATCAATGGCCATGTTATTATCATTGAGGATCACCAACATATTAGCCTTCAAAGATGACATATTATTTAAGCCTTCAAAAGCCATTCCCGCAGTCATAGCGCCATCGCCAATCACCGCGACCACATGTTTGTCCTTATCATGATTCAAAGCAGCAGCGGCTGCCATCCCAAGACCTGCCGATATAGAAGTAGACGAATGACCTACACCAAATGAATCATATTCGCTCTCAAAAACATTTGGAAATCCGCTTATGCCTTTAAACTTACGATTGGTATGAAACACATCCCGACGTCCGGTCAGAATCTTGTGCCCATAGGCCTGATGCCCCACATCCCAAATAATTTTGTCTTCGGGCGTGTTGAAGACATAATGAAGAGCAACAGATAGCTCAACCACACCCAGACTGGCACCAAAGTGTCCCGGGTTACATGACAGGGCATCTATTATAAACTCTCGTAATTCATCACAGACTTGTGGTAAATTCTCCTCTGCAACCTTTTTCAGATCAGCAGGTGAATTAATTGAATCCAGCAAGCGGCTTGAGCCATCCTTCATATTTTACTCTATGAGCTGATTTAAATTGCGCTTCATTGCGTATTTAACTGCGCAAAGATAATAAGAATGCTAAAATGGAAGTATACAATTCCTTATTTACATTGGATGTTAATAAGACTTGTTAATAAAAATATGAAATGCCTTAGAATCAACTTATCGCAGACTCATTTTGTTACATCTGATTGTCAATTCACAGTGGAGCTTCGATTTGACCTTTCATCTATTTTTGCAATCTTTGAAGGGAAAACAACTTAAGTGATGAAGCACATATTTTACCTTGCTGGGATAACATTGCTATTCTCAGCCTGTATCCCTTTGAAGCAATTTGAAGAACTAAAGGACGAAAACACTCAATTAGAAGAGAAATCTGATGATCTTGCAAAAAGCAATAATGCCTTAGAGGTTGAAAACCGTGAGCTATCATCAGATTTAGAAAGATCTGAAAACAAGGTAAAGCAGATACAAGAAGACCTGAAACTTCTTAAGCAACAAAAGGAACGTTTACAACAACGTTACGACGATTTGAATGAGAATTATACCGAGGCTCTTGAAGGGCTTAAGAATAATAGAGGTAATACGGCTGACAATAAAAAGTTGCTGGCTTATCTTCAGAAACTCCAGGAAGATCTGCAAAAAAGAGAGGATGAATTGGCATTGGCCGAACAAGCCATCAATGAAAAGATTAGGAAACTTGACGATGCCCAAAGTGAATTGGATGCTGCACAAGCCATGTTAAACGAACAAAACAAAAGACTGGTTGAATTGGAACAGATGCTGAAATCCAAGGACGAAGCCATGCATGCCTTAAAACAAAGCATCAGTGACGCGCTAACAGGATTCTCTGGTGACGAACTGCAGGTACAAATGAAGAACGGGAAAGTATATGTCTCGCTCGAGGAAAAGCTTTTGTTTCAATCAGGTAAATATGAAGTCAATCAACAAGGAAAATCAGCCTTGGTTAAAATAGCCAAAGTACTTGAGCAAAACACAGATATTGATATTCTGGTTGAAGGGCATACGGATAGCGTGCCTTACCGGGGAAGTGGTGCTTTAAAAGATAATTGGGACTTGAGTGTTAAAAGAGCAACAACTGTTGTGCGAATATTAATTGACAACAGCAAAATAAATCCTAATCGTATCACCGCGGCCGGACGTAGCAAATATGTTCCTGTAGTTGATGATAATACGAGTGCTGCTCTACAAAAAAACAGGAGGACTGAAATAATATTAGCTCCAAATTGGAACGAAGTTCTTAAACTAATTGACTAAACCCAAAACCGATGGCTATCAGGGCATTTTTGTTAGAAGCATGGGCTTTAATCAGAGTCCTGTCCTGGCGCCGAATGGTTAATGCGTTGTACTTAGTAACATCCTATTTGAGAAGCTACTACGGGAAATCCTTTAAGCATAGCGGACACCCCGTTGCCTTTTCCATCGAACCAACAAGCATCTGTAACCTTCAGTGTCCCGAATGCCCGACAGGAGCAAATCTTCTCAAAAGACCAAGGGGAATGATGGAGCTTAAGCACTACAGACAGTTAATCAATCAGCTATCTGACAAATTGATCTATCTTAATCTTTATGTTCAGGGTGAACCATTAATGCATCCTGAGTTTGGAAATATGGTAAAGGAAGCATCAGACAGGAAGTTATATACATCCACATCCACCAATGGGCATTTTATGAATGAAACGTTGGCAAAAAACCTGGTTGAAAATGGCTTAACCCGACTGATTTTTTCGGTTGATGGAACCAGCCAGGAAAGTTATGGTTTATATCGTGTGGGAGGTAACTTTGAGAAGGTCAAGGAAAGTATTAATCAGGTTGTAGCTGCTAAAAAAACAGCAGGTTCACTTTTCCCTATTGTCGTCATGCAGTTTCTGGTATTTCACCACAATGAACATGAACTAACAGAAGTAAGGAAACTTGCCCGTTCATTACAGGTTGATAAGCTTGAAATAAAAACTGCTCAATTTAACAGCTTTGGCACCATGCGTCCACCAATTAACGCGCGTTACAGTCGCTATGCGGATGAATTAGGGAAAATACTGAAGCGAAAAGAGAGAAACCGTTGTTGGAAACAATGGCATTCGGCGACTTCAACCTGGGATGGTCATATTGCACCCTGTTGTTATGATAAAGATGCCGATTTTGCCTTTGGGAATATTATCATGCAAAGTTTCGATGACATCTGGAACGGAGAAAAAAGCATGAGTTTCAAGAACCAAATTCATAACAACCGCAGCCAAATTAAGATATGTAATAACTGCCCGGAAGGTAGGCGCCTGTTTTGACTATAGCTGCTTCTGCGTATACCTCGAAACGGAATACTGAATTGCAACAAAACAGATTTACCAAGAGAAATAAAAACGATAGATTATGAAGTCGTCTCGACTAATGAAAATTTAAATAAAAGTTTGAGGTTATAGATTTTTGTATTGACAGTCACCAAATACTACAACCTCATGTACATAGTACTCAGCAAAGATATAATCGAAAAGGAAATTTCACCTCATTTACCTACGACAAAAAGAGGATATAAATGCATATATTCCATTATTTCACACATCGGAATTTCTGTCTACAATTAAAAGTTTACTCACAGGTATTTATGGTATTACTTTTACCAGACTTAGGTATAAAAATACCAACAAATGAGGATTGTACTTTACATGCATATTAGTTTTGTTTGTTGTGTGATTTATTTAAAATAAACATTCTAAATCAAAACTATGAAAGTAAGTAAAGTTGCATCAAAAATTGGGTTTTATCTTTTAATAATTTTTGCAATATCAGTGAGTTGTGAAAAAGATACTGAACAACACGATGCTTCCTCTTTCCAAACTAATAAACTAGAAAGAGCATTAATGAAATCAATTGAAAATGATTCAGTATTCAAAAAAAATGAGATCCAATGGCAACAGTTGAGTTCTTATAAAATAAAGGAAGGAGGGTATTTCATTACCGTTCCTGTAATATCAGAAAAGGAGGGCATTAAGGGCAAAGTAATGTTCGAAATTATCGATAAAAATATTTCAAAAAAGTACCTGCGTTATCCTTTAAACACCTCAGGATTAGAAAGCTTAAATGAACAAGTGGATTTTACTACACATGACGTATTAGAAGCTTTGGGTGAAAAACAATATTCTAAACTAAAATCAAGCTCCTTTCCAGAACAATGTATGTTATGCCATGGTGGCGTAATAATTGGTGAAGTAGACGTTTATGGTGATGATCCTTCAGATGATTGGGATGATTATGATTATTCAAGGGGTGGCGACGATATTGTTTTACCAGGTGGCGGTATTGGTGGTTCCGGATCATCACCAGCTCCAGACCCAGTACCCGCTCCAGATATTCCCATTATAGATATTGAGGAATATTTAGAATGCCTAAACTTAAATGCAAAGGCTAAATTAACAATATATGTTAATCAACCAATCGCAAATAGTGACCGTGTAGTATCTAACTCAGGCGATGTTGGGCACACTTATATTAATATAACACAAGGAAATAATCGCTCTAGTTTTGGCTTTTATCCTGAAAATTCAGGCAAGCCCGGAACCACTGACAATGGAGCATATGGAGATGATGCAGGCGCTGATTTTGATGTTTCCATATCAATTGAAATTTCATCTTCGCAATTAAATGCAATTATGAATTACATCACAAACAATAATAATGGATATGACTTGTATGACTATAATTGTACAGATTTTGCACTTGATATCGCAGAATTAGGTGGACTTAACTTACCTGATACCTATTCTTCATATGGAACCAAAGGTGGATCAAATCCGGGTTGTTTGGGTCAAGATATAAGAAACATGAACTTACCCAATGGTGCAAGTCGCAATATAACAGGAGGTACTTCTCCATATAATAGAAATGATTGTAATAATTAAAAAATGAGAAAAAAAAATAAGATAATTATAGCCATTTTAATATTGATAATTGCATTAAGCAATGTTTTTGGTGGCATGATCAATTTAGTTGTTTTAGGTGTAGGACACGTATATACTTATGAAACCTATGATGGTAAATACAAATTCAACTATAATCCTTATAAAGGAGGGAATATAGAAAGACTTCATTTAAGATTTAAACAACTTCAAGAAGATGAACCTAAGTATGCGGATACAGATTTATCCAGAACTTTCAAACGAAAACCTTTACATTTTTGGAATTGGTATTCATACTTCTTTTCAGAAGAATATAATTTTCCATATCAAGAAAGTTCGGAAAGCAGTATCCATTATAGAGGATTGTATGAAAAATAATTTAAAAAAGGACATAATACTAACACTTAATAAATCTAAAAGAATAAATTACAATAAATTGTAAATAAGAAACTTTAAAATGACAAACATGCTAATGCCTCTGTTAATGGAGGCATATTTTTGTAAAATATGAACTTACTTTGGTGGGGAGGCAGCCTTTTGGACTTGAAGCAATTGCCTTGGTAATTTTTATTAGATTTAGAGCGATCAGAGGAAGCTCCTGAAGATAACTAGAAGCTCCTTGCAATTGAGAAAGGGAAAAACGTGTGACTTTTGAAAAAAGTTAATCCTAATAAAAATCCTAATGCATCAACACAGCTGAAAGAAAATAAGTCGAAATCAGTTATATGACATATATTGAAAGTGTTTCGATCAGCAATAGATTTCCTTTAGCAGATTAATATGCAAATGCGCTCCCCACGTTTAATCACCGCATATCGGTTGTTAATAAAACACTCGGTAAAATTTCGAAAAAATAAATAGTTTAACTGCTATAATTATTTAACTTTAGCAAGAATTCTAAAAGAAGGCCGTTGAAGTTTCGCACAATATAATGCCTTAAACAAACGATGGGAAAAGTTACTAGGGCAAGATTATACAGAATATTGGATGTTTTTATACGAAGGAGGTTAGGTCCAACCACCTTGCGTTCAGGTGATGGTCTGCATTATTGGCGTGAACGTATTTTCCACTATTTCTCTATTGGTGTGATATTTATAGGGCTGATAGTCTATTTGTATCTGGGGCTTTCATTTATTAAACAGGGCGAATATACCTACGCAGTTTTTTCATCATTCGTATTTTTCTCAGCAGTATTTGCAACCACAGTTCGAAGTCTACCTTTCAAGTTCAGGGTGTCATGGCTCTTGTTTCTCATATACCTTATCGGTGTGTACTCGTTGCTCGAAAGTGATAATTCATCGCTTGGTTATGCTTTCTTTATATCGTATGCCTTACTATCCGGAATTTTAGTTGGACAAAAGAGAGCGTGGATGTCAGTAGTCACCATTTCATCAACACTTCTTTTGATTGGTGTTCTGCTTTATAGTTCATTGATAAAAGTTCCTTTTGAGGCAACTATTCCTTTCAATGATTACCTTAAATCATCGATCATATTTTTGGTAATCATTTTAGTCACTCTTTTCCCGTTAGTAAGCCTGATAAATGGTCTTATTTTTAACCTCGAAAAAGAAACTCGTTACCGCCGTCTATTAAGGCGTGAACATGAAGATTTAACCCTTGCCAAGCGCAAAGCAGAAGAAAGCGATCATTTGAAAACGGCATTTTTATCAAATATGTCGCATGAGATTCGCACACCAATGAATGCCATCCTTGGTTTTTCTAACTTACTTTCTCATCCTGACATTAGTGGAACGGAAAAAGAAGAGTTTATTAACCTGATTCGCATCAACGGCAAAAACCTGCTAACACTGGTTGAAGACATAATTGATATTTCAAAAATAGACAGTGGTCAGCTTCAGATAAAAAATGCTCCATGTAAGTTACACGAAGTAATGATGGAGGTGTATGAATCGTTTTTAGACGACATTAAACGCCGTGGTTTATTTAATCTGAAGTTATACCTGAAAGAAGGTGTCAGTGACGAAAATATCCGCATCTTATCGGATGAACATCGGTTGAAACAAATATTAATAAATCTGGTTGGCAATGCCGTCAAGTTCACCGAACGAGGATTTGTTGAGTTTGGTTACACGCAGGAAGATGATCAGTTTTTACGTTTCTATGTAAAGGACACCGGAATAGGCCTGCCTAAAGGGAAAGAAAACGAGATTTTTGAACGATTCTCTAAATTTAATAGTGATAAGGAACGTCTGTACGGTGGCACTGGTATAGGCTTATCCATAGCTAAACATCTGGTAACTCTTATGGGTGGTGAAATTTGGGTTGAATCAGAAGCATTTGTTGGTACTACTTTCTATTTCACTCTTCCGTATCACCGTTTAGCTGTGCCGGCAGGATCGTTAGAGGACAAAAAAGAACCTGTACGTGATTTTAATTGGGAAGGCAAAACATTCTTAGTTGCTGAAGATGAAGAAGACAACTTCAGATATATTGAAGTAGCTTTGGCACTTTCCAATGCAAGTCTGATATGGGCTCGCGATGGTAAAGAAGCTGTAGATGTTTTCAAGCGGGTTAATGACATTGACCTGGTTTTGATGGACATTAAAATGCCCCTAATGGACGGTTATACAGCCACGAAAGAAATTAAAAATATCAGCAATAAAGTGCCTGTCATTGCACAGACAGCTTATGCCATGTCTGAAGAAAAAGAAAAATCGCGTGAGGCTGGTTGCGATGATTATATTGCAAAACCAATTGGCTACGAAGATCTGCTCACAACCATCAATCGATATGTGCCAAGCAATGGATACTAAAATTCCTAAGACCTTCGTTCATTCAGACTAACTCCCTTCTCCGCATCAAACTGATCTTCTAAACATTATTTCAAGGTATTTGAAACGTAAAAGATCAACTTACTGAGGATCACATTTCAATTGATATATTGGAACTAATTGCTTTAAGGTCTATTCTGCTTTCTTTTGCATCGCACAAAAGAAACAAAATGCTAGTCCCATTAATGCTTCCGCCCACCCTAAGAATTAATAAATTTCACAATCAAAGCAGGACAAGCCTCTTTGCTGTTCCATTAAATTAATTCTTATTCACCCCACCGCCGGCCCGCCAATGGAACAAGCCCTCGCTCTGTCGAAGCTAAGTGTTAATTAAGAATAGCGACAGTTAAAGGGTACTATGTTCTTTGACCTCAGCAATAATATTGGGGTACCCGCTGCATGAAATGAAGGATAAAAAGATTTGGAACCGAATCTGTAAATCTTTTAAATCTTTTCCGGAATGAATGCATAGCGGGTCAATGAGTGCTGCTGCCAGCGGGGTTTTTCCTTAGTTTTTCACCTGATGGAAAAAGTAAGTCGCCGAAGGCAAAGAGGGAATAATGAACTATTAAACTACGTGTGCTTTCCCTTTTAAATGTCATACCAATACAACAGTGAGAATGTTATCAGGGCCCGAAAACATAAGCTGAAACTTGTATAACCATAAACAAACAAGTTATGAAAGCGAAATATATTTTAATACTGATAGCTATTTTATCAACCAGTTGTTCCAAGTCGGTTTTGAGCGATATGGAGATAACCGATCCTCACCTTTTAAAAGTAAAGGTTAAGATTGAACAGAACCAATATGATGAAAGAGAAGTGCAGGTTCTGATAAGAGATAAAAATAACCGCCCGATAGACTTGTTGTCCGGAAAGGTGATTGTGAATGATCATGTTGTTTTATTCGACAGAGCAGAGATTAACTCAGCGGGTGCCAGAGGGTACATCTATCATCCTTATGGTGACGAGCATATATTTAAGATAACGATCTACTGGAATTCATACGACTCTCATACCTTTATATTAAGCCCTCAAAATGGCTGGCCGGGTTTTGGATATCCAAATTGTTCTTGCAGTTATGATCACGAGCCTGATTACTTATACGATAACTATGCTCTTAGACCTGCACCGTTCTATAATCACGAAATAAGTATTGTTTATAACATCATTAATTGGTAGCGTTGTTATATCCAATTTTATATAGCGAGAAGAAGGCCCGAAAGGGCCTTTTTTATTGCCAGGCTTTCACTGCAGTGTAAAGATTCAAAAATCCATTAGATAAGCCTTTCAGTGGAGTGAATGACCAAAAAATTCTTCAGGGAAGGTATTCACAAGAGTGCATGGTCTGTCAAAGGTCTTGAGTAACTCGTTCAGTGAAGTGAAAGACACGAATAATCTTCAGGGAAGGCTTTCACCCAAGTGCAAGGCTTCCCCAAAGGCTATGGCAATACATTCTGTGAAGTGAAGGACACAAATAATTATCAGGGAAGCTTTTTAGTGGAGTGAAAGCCTTCCCTAATCAAAAAGTGTAGTTTACAGCCCGCAGATGAATCTACCCGGCTAGAACAATCCTTTTTTTGTTAATAACAATCGTCCCCTATCATCGCAAACTAAAGAGCTTCATAAAAGTCAAGAGTAATTAATATGTTTTCTAACATTGGCTCAAGCTTTTGAATTCATATGTGTGTTTCATAATTTTCACATCGTTTAAGTACCTTATGAATTTCTTAATTAACTAAAACCTAATTCAATGACAGAAAATTTATCGTATGACAGTCGCAATGCAGAGATTGATGCAGCCGTATTAAGATGCATCAACGCTTACAAGCAAACCTCTCTTAACGAAGATCAGAACCTGGACGCCATCATGGCCTTGATTGGCACTAAATCAACTGATTTAAGCATTGCCGTTAAACGTATTAAAACCAAATCGGAGCTCGAAGAGGAAGATAACAAGCGTGATAATAGTTACCGGGGATTCTATTACCAGGTGTTGGGTAATACCTACAATTCTGACGAAACCGCCCGAATGGCCGCCATCGCCATTATGCGTGTATTGAACCATTACGGACTTAACATTATTAATGAAGGCTACGGCAGCCAATCATCTTCAATTAAATCAGTTATTAAAGATTTAAACTCGGATGAGATGCAAGCACATATGGCTACACTACCAGGAGTCAGCCAGGCTTTCACTGCTGTACAGGAATCGCAGGATCGTTTCGAAACATTGTTTTTGGCATACGAAACTGATAAAGCCGCCGAAAGCTCTTATGCCAATGCATCGAGCATTAAAAAAGAGGTGTTGAAGCTGATTAATAAACAACTGGCGGGTTATCTCAGAGCCATGAATATGATCGATGGTGCAAAGTATGGTGATTTTTGCCGTGTGCTCGATCAAATAATCGCCGACAACAACGAGATTGTTACCAGACGCACTAAAAAAGAAGAATCGACAACCGAAGAGTAACACTTGTACATAAATAGAGTTAATAAAAAGGAGGTGAATAGCCGCAAGGCAACTCACCTCCTGTTTTTATGTCATACAAAAATGACACTGTGATTTAATAACGTCCTGTTGCATTGCATTTGTCGATAAACTTTCTATTTTTGTTTAAACATCATGCCTAAGTGTTTTGACAAGTAAAATAACAGAAATATATATTGACCCAACAAATAAGGATTTGGCATCTATCAATAATCCATTTTTCATGCCTATATGGTATGGAAAGCACACCTTTTGTAATGATAAAGCAAAAATAAAAACAATGTTTTTACAACTACGTTGGCAATAACAATAGCTCAATATACTTATTTCAATAATGAATTATAATAAATGCATAACTATTTTGTCTTAAATCGAGTTTACGATTCTATATTAAAACTTAATCCTGTTATTAAAAAGTACGGCTTTGTATTTGAAGCGTATAATTCTAGTGAATTTTTCTCAAAATTTGATCGAATTATATCGTTTGGTTCGGAGTTAAGAGATCGAACAGGCCTTTATCGTTTATTCTCTATTGGTCCAATGTTTGACTTAAATGTAGGAGATAAACTACCAATGGTCCTATTAAAAAGTATTAACTCTTACCGCATTATAAGAATGGAAACAAATCAAGAGGTAAGTACCATACAAAAAAATCAGAAAGCATTTGTAAATAAGCTTGTAACAGTCTTAAGGTTATATAAGAATGGAATGATGGAAGAAACAATGGAATTCCAATATGATATTAACACAAAGAAATGGGGAAGCATTGGAATAAATAAAATGAGAAAAAATTTTATAGCTGATGAATACACAATAGATGATAATGATGTCGAGAAAATAGCATTACTATTATCAAAAGATATAAAGATAAAGCCTTTAAGTAAACTAGCATTTGAAAGTTTTAATGAGTATTATTCAATCGAACAAATGTCATTAAAATATGTAACACTAATGACAGCTTTAGAGAGTGTTTTTAATAAGGGAAAAGATCAGATTGCTCACACTTGCTCACGTCACCTTGCAATTTTATTATCTGACAATGTTGATAGCTTTAATGAAAATTATAAAAACATGAAAAGTCTTTATAATTATAGGAGTAAGATTGTTCACGGCGAAAATTATAAAAAACTAGAGTTAGAAAAAAAGATTCTCCAGTTAGAGAACTATGTTAGAAATGTACTAAATATTATTCTATTCAAAGATTGCTCAAAAGACGAACTATTCATGGAATTAAATTCCAAAGGATTTTAGTATAGTGTAACTACCAGATTTTTAAATAAAAATTACTATTGCCAACAAGTCATCATAAAGTAGCCCTGGCTTTGGCGGGATTTGGAAGTTCAGTTCCCCTCGAACCAAGGTAAAACTAAGAAAGCGAATATACCACACGCAGCCGGCCACTTCATATGGCCGAACCGTTAATTCAAAGTACAAAATGTAACACAATAGTATTAATGAAATCAAATTACAGATTATGAATAAGCCATTAAAGTCATATATATGAAGTTTCTTATGTTTTTACTATTTGCATTATTCATTTTAATTGCATCGATAGGGTTGACATGCATAGCTTTAGACTCTTCATCAAATTATTTTTCAATTGGAATATTAGTATTCTTAGACTTTTATTGTACCTACTTCTTGATTCATATTTTAAACATTTACGTTAAAATAAAACAGAATAAAACTCAGGTAGAAATCAGGTCACTTTTCAAAAAGAACAATTATGACTTAAATGAGCTTATCTCATGGAATGAAAATACTTACGCCTACCGCGTAAAGGTTAGGAAACTTCAGCTAATATTCAAAAATGGAAGTGTAAAGATTACAGATACGTTCGACCGCAAAAACATTGATAATCTATATCATTATCTAAGAATACATTGTGCTGAAAAAGAAATTTAAAGGACAACCCTAATTCAAATATTCAGATAATGCGCTACATGTTAAGAACTTTCATTATTCTACTTATTTTTATTCCAAATCTACATTCATGCTCGTCAAAACACGTTGAAGAAATAAGAATTGATAATAACAAGACTGTATATTTTATTTCAGAAGTATGGGGTTTAGCCGGTGGTAAGACAGATTTCAAAATAACAGATTCTCAATATTGGAATAATGAGGAAAGGACAATCCGATTTGGTGACCGCGGTGAAACTCCAATTCTCTATGAAATCAAAGAAAATAGAATAATAATTCATAAAGTTGGACAGGATATGCAAATACAGAAACTTCCAGACTTGGTAGAATTTAAAATATATAAGTCTGGAATTAAGTATGTAAACAAACTAGACTCAGCAAAAAATGGTTTGATTCCTGATTTGCAAATCTACTACCCGATGAAATATTACTTAGAAAAATAAAGCATAAATGAGCCGACAAGTTTAAGTATAGGTTCGAAGCTTCGACGAATACCGTCAAAGGTTGATTTGGCTCTTGAAATGAAAAAGATAAAAACAAATACAACGTTTTGGCTCTGCTCTCTTTGGAAGATCAGTAAGGATAAAACTCCATACGCCTGCGGCCAACGTTACCAGCCATTAAAAAAAATGACTCGCATTCTAATTTGTATATTAATATTGGGGTTCATTGATTCATCTAATACTCTAAAAGCTCAAAAATTTAGTTTTAATGACACTTCGAAAGTTTCATTCAAGGCAAACCTGGTTTTTCAATATGGCGGGGAATCAAAGCTTACGATTTTTCCGAAATTAAATATGGTTAGGATTCATCAAAGCAAAATATTAAAACCTTATTATGGACTTGAATTAGGCTTTCATCCTCTTTTTGTTGCAGGTGCTTTTACTTTCGCAGGAGTTACGGGTGTTGAGCTCAATTCTTTTAACCTAGAATCATCCTTGTGCCATTTTCGTACAACTAAAGTCAATGACGGCAATGGAGAGTATAGTGGACCATTTATTCAAAACTCGTTTAACCTAAAACTTGGATATAGCATTAAAAAGTTCACCTTAAAAGTCGGAATGTCTTTTTTAATAGATAAATCCATACCTGAGGGTGATGAAAGAATCCCATTAATAGATTTTGGAAAGATTAATAATCATATTTTTGGATTAGAACTACAGTTTAGAATAAATTAAAAACGGCTGGTAAAACCATTGCCTGCAATTGCAAGACATACAGTCGCAAACATATAGACAGATGACTAGAAGACTTATATTACTAATCTTAATATTTATAAAATTGGATTCTTTTGGACAGGTAGATAGTACATGGAATCTAATGATACTTAAGAAAGGTGAGCAACTTGAGATTCAAGACAATATGGCTGAGTATAACTCGTCTGGATTTTATCTATATCGAAACTGTTTTTACGACTTAAAACTAAAGGATAATACAAAGCAAACGTTGAGATTAGAGGATATTAAACTCGATACACTGATTTTTATAGGGATTTCACCAAAACGTGGTTCTGACTTGACTATTACCACACAAGGTACTACATGGATAAACTATAACTCGATTGATGATTTCCTATTATTAAAGAGCTGTATGGGAAAGGCAAGTAAAAAGATAAAATGCAATGATTACCATTTTCTTTTTTATAAATCAAGAGAAATAAATACCCTCGAAAGCAAATATGCTTATGTATTTTCGAGTCGAGATAAGAAAAATGAATTGATTCCAAGGTTAAATAATCACGGAGTGCTTTATTATTTTGAATATGGAGGAAATCTTTATTACCATTCTGGGATTAAGGTCAAACAACCAAAATATAGCAATGATGAGAAAGCCAAAGCTTTGAATGCAACTCTGATTGCATTGGATTTGATTGTAAATAAGCAACTAAATGTAACGATTACAAATACCAATAAATCCAAGTATGACTAAACAACAGCTGGCAACAAAATGTATAAAACATAGCGCGGAGATGTGGTTTTCGAATGTAAAAACAATTAATAAATATAATAGCCGTTTGATATTGATGTGCAAGGAGTTGTGCTACGTTTCATACACAGACCGTCAGATTGTCTAAAAACCTAAAAGACTTGTTTTCTAAAGGTTAAACTATTT
>NZ_CEXQWX010000123.1:0-18180 GCF_982718395.1 Carboxylicivirga sp. | reverse complement strand
TGATAATATTATGCAGCGATTAATCCATTTCATTTCTCACGTTCACTAATCTTTGACTATCAGGGCTATAATTTGTTAGCTGCGGATAGAGTTATGGTTATGATACGCAAAGTAACAAAACCAGATACAAAAAACAATACATTTTTTTACAATTCGTCAAAAATGTTTACAAAAATTAACGATTTATTAATACTTTATCTTGCTATGCCTAACGAAGAAATGCACTATTTATTTTTAAAATTTTTACAATAATTCATCATTTTAGTACTTTGGTCGCAAAATTTCTATCTATGCAAAGTACTCAACCTCGCCCATACACGTTTGATCGTGTTGTTCGTATGATATTAACAGCTCTGGTTTTTGGAGCTATTTTATATCTTGTTAATCTTCTGAAACATGTTTTAGGCCCCTTTATTATTGCCGTATTCATTGCATATTTATTAGATCCGATGGTCACCTTTATGCAGAATAAGGCAAGGTTGAAGCACCGTGGTTTATCAGTAATTGTTACGATGCTTATAGTGGGTGTTGGCTTGTCTTTGATGCTGATTTATCTGATACCAGCGTTTATTCAGGAAATGAATAAGATGGTGCAGTTAATAAGAACCTACTTGCAATCGGTTGATGTTCGAGGTGCATTGCCTTTTGAACTGGAGAAAAATGTTAAGGAAATCATCAGAGAGTCAGAATTAATATCACATTTAAATATTGACAACATATATTCTGCATTAAAGAAAATTTTACCTGGCTTTTGGAATTTGTTTTCGGGTTCAATGCGCGTTGTTGCTGGTGTTATTGGAGTATTGGTTGTGATTTTATATACCATATTTCTTTTGATGGATTTTCAAAAAATCGGTCAACTAACGCTTGGATTGATCCCCTCACAATTTAGAGAAGTGGCAGGTGACGTATTTGATGATCTGGGGCGTTCAATGGATTTGTACTTTAGATCACAAGGTCTGATAGCTTTAATTGTTGGAGTATTATTAGCTGTTGGGTTTAAAATCATTGGATTACCAATGGCGATTATAATGGGCTTGTTTATTGGAGCGCTAAATATCGTACCATATTTACAAATTGTTGGTATGGTACCAGCCTTGTTATTGGCACTGTTAAAAGCTATGGAATCGCAGCAGAGCTTTTGGCATGTCGCTTTATTGGTATTAATTGTTTTAGCTGTAGTGCAGCTTATACAGGAAACAATTTTAGTTCCTAAGATCATGGGTAAAGCCTACGGAATGAATCCAGCTATTGTACTTTTAGCTTTGTCTATTTGGGGTAGTCTAATGGGATTATTGGGAATGTTGTTGGCATTACCACTTACTTCTGTTATTGCTTCGTATTATAAAAGGTTTGTATTGCACGAATCGAAGGAAGAAACCGCACAGCAACCACTAGTCGAAGACAAAGATTAACACAAATTGGACATGTTGATTATTTCGTTTCGAAAGGAAAAGAAAGTTATTGGTCGTGTTTTGCAATAAAAAGTAGGTTTTTCAAAAGTAAATATTAAATTTGTCAGGACTTAAAAAAACTAAGATCTATGGCAATTAATATTGATAAGATTGTTGACCAATTTAAAATTGAAGGAACCTTTAAAGAAGCAGCCATATTTGGCGACGGTTTAATTAATACCACCTATAAGGTTAAAACTAACGAGGATACAAAGCCAAATTATCTTCTGCAAATAATCAATCATCATATATTTAAGAATGTTCCGGAACTGACGAAGAACATTCAACGAGTAACCGATCATTTACGTCAGAAGCTTGAACAAATTAATGGCAGTGATATTGAGAGGCAGGTGTTAACCCCAATTGATACACTTGATGGTAAGGGATTTATAAAAGATGAAGATGGAAATTACTGGCGTATGTTTCTTTTTATCGAAAATGCCCGTTCATACAACCAATTATCTAATTCCAATCAGGCATATGTCGGGGGTAAGGCTTTCGGTCAGTTCCAAAGCAGACTGGCTGATTTACAAGGAGAACCTCTATATCCGGTACTACCTGATTTTCATAATACCGAAATGCGCATTCTTAATTTTATAGAACGAGTGAAGCAGGATCCGGTTGGAAGAATAAAAGAAGTGCAGCAAGAGGTCGATTTTCTGATGCAACGTTCCGAAGAATACAAGAAAGTAGTGCAAATGGGACGCGAAGGTCTGATACCTGAGCGTATTGTGCATCAGGATACTAAATTCAACAATGTATTATTGGATGAGAAAGACGATATTCTGTGTGTGATTGATTTGGATACAGTGATGCCGGGATATGTGTGTTATGATATTGGCGATGCAATTAGAAATGGTGCTAACACCGGTTTGGAAGATGATCGAAATCTGGATAATGTTAGTATGAACATTGATTTATTCGAAGGCTTTATCAAAGGATTTTTGGAAGAGACCAAAGAGGTGTTAACTCCAGCCGAAATTGATACCTTGGCTTTTGGTGCCAAATTGTTGACTTACGAACAAGCAGTTCGATTTTTGGATGATTACATAGATGGTGATAACTATTACAAAGTCAATGCACCGGATCATAATTTAGTTCGTACACGTGCTCAAATAAAGCTTTTACAAAGTATGGAAGAGCAATATGAGCAAATGGAAGCAATTGTAAAGAAGTATGCCTCATAGTTAAGAGAGATAAACCTTAAGGTATACTGCAATATAGTGGTTAGTAGTAATTAAAAAGCCGGCGAAGTAGAAACTTTGCCGGCTTTTATGCTTTATATTCTCCGTCTTACAAGTTGATATTCAAACCAACAAGATATAGACCTCCCATTGGATCAGCAAAACCAAACTGTCGTTCTTTTGAGTTAAACAGATTGCGGGCATTCACAAAAATAGAGTTGTTTTTATAGATTTTATATGAAAGCTTAGCATTAACAGTTGTATTGGCATTGATATTTGCAGTTCCGCTACCGTTGTAATTCGGTGCTATTTGCTGATTGAAATAATGAAACTGTGAATATTCAAAATCGTGCTCATACACTTGGCTTGAGTAATAGTTCACACTTGCAAAAAGCGTCAGCTTTTGCGTTGGTGTATAATTGGCAATTAAACCGCCAAAAAATGTTGGTGTTTGTTCATGATTCTGATCAACAGTTTCATATACCGGATTTTCGAACATTGGTCCGCCGGGAACTGAATTGTCCGGTACTACCAGCATTGGAACAACTTTCTTTTGCAGATTCTTTAATTCAGTATTTTGAACTGTTGCAAAAGCTTTAAAATAAAGCTTTGAAGCAGGTTTATATAATAAGTTTAGAGTAGCTCCAAGTTGATTTGCTTCAACCGAAGCGTTATCATATTGGTAAATAACATGAACGTAGGGTTGTTCTGCAGATGGAGCTGAAATAGAAGGTTCAAAAGTTGGAAAATCTTTTGTTACCGAGTAGAATGTTTCCAAATCAATTTGGAATTTCTTAGATAACTGGCCTCTGTAACCAACTTCGAATACATGACTGGTTGGTAAGTGCATGTTATCTTTTCCAAGGTATTGTAAATAGACAGAACCTGGAGTCGGGCTTCCTTCAGAGTAGTTTGCATAAAAATCAATCATGACCGGACCCCTGTTGGCTTTTGCAAAGGAAGCTCTGAATAAGTTATGCTCGTTTGGTTTGTATGTACCAATTAATTGATAAGTCAAATAGCCATGATCAGGTTTATTATAATGATCCATTCTGATAGCAGCAATTAAACGAACTTTTTCGCTGGCTTTGTAATCACCCCTTAGGTAATAAGCAAAGTTTGAAAGTACTGATTCTCCATTAAGGTAGCCTGAACCGGGCTTATTGGAGGGCACGTAAGGTGTATCATCATAAACAATACGTTGATAGCTCAGTCCCGGACGTAATGTAAAATTGTTAATCGTATAATCATACTCAGCAATTAGATCGATGTTACTATGATCATACTTTGAGGCTGTTCCGCTTCCTGAATAGATATTCTGAGTTCCAAAAGTACCTGAAACCTGAAGACTTAGGTTGTGGATGTTTGAAAGTGTGTTGAAATAGTATGATTCAGAGTCGCGTGTTGTTAACATGGTTCTCGAGCCTTCCATAAATACTGTTTGAGCCTTGGAGTTCTGTAAGCCTCCCGAGAGCGAAAAGTTGACTTTCTTTGATGCTTTGTAGTCCAGCCACGCATTAACCCCATAACGATCTTTAGCTAATGAAGGATCGGCAAAGGTTCCATTACCTTCACTAACAGTACTGCCATTAATATAATCAATCAATTCATAATATGGGGTGTAGGTGCCTTGAGCCCAATTGTAATAATCTTCGGTAAAACGATCTCTTTGCTCAAAATTAGCACTTAAACGTGTCTTAATTTTATTTTCCGAGTATGAATTGTTAACTGCAATATCTGCAATTTTAGTTCCGGCATTACCAAATTGCATGTTACCATCAACACTAACAAGGCGATCTTCTGACTTTTTGGTAATGATATTGACTACCCCGCTAACCGCATTGGGTCCGTATAATGCGGTTGATGCCCCGCGAATAATTTCAATACGCTCTACATCAGTAATGCTAACAGGTAAGGCCTCCCAAAACGTTCCACCATTCATGTTGTTAAAAACCTTTCGCCCATCAACCATGATAAGCGACATGGAATTTTCGGTAAAAAATGTAAAGTTACCCGAAGGAATATTGTCGTTCCCCCGAATATGAATATCATAATTACCGTTGGTCTCTTCACGAACAATAAAACCAGGTACTAATCTGAAGGCTTCTTCAATAGTTGTGGCTCCTGAGTTAATAATTTCTTCCTTAGTAATAATGGAAGATGAAAGAGGAGCATCAAAACTGTTTTCTGCTTTTTTCGAAACTGCCACAATCTCCATGTTCAACAGATCGTCAAGCGACATGTTAAAGTAATCAATTGTGTCATTTTCTAACGACTGTGCGCTTAAATTTTGCACACCCATAGCTAATGCTAATAGCATAGCAATCCCTATTCTACATCTCATAAATATGAATTTGATTGATTAGTAAACTACTTTAGTTTGTGGTTGTAATTCAACGAATTCCCTAAAGATATTATGGAATAAACTTGTTATAATCAGCTTGTAATTTGAGTTCAGAATTATCCATTTCTATCACATTACAGGTTAATACCTGCTTCATCCTAACGTCCATGTTAATGCAAATTAATTCAACTTTCCCTTAAATGATTCCCCTTAAGTTTTGAAGTTTTACAGCAATACGCTATGTAATTTCAAAAGTTTCAGTTTTCAGATAAAAGTTATAATTAATCGTTCTGATAACGGCATGTAAATGAGGAAAGTAATTGAATAATTAAACTGAAAGTTCGAAAAGTTTCTGGAATTTCAGTACCATAAGTTTAGACTGTCAAATATTTAAGCACGAAGCACACCATAAATTATGTACTTTTGCAGTAAAGATATATCATGACCAGGGTTCTGTTAGCTACGCCACCGTTTACACAACTAAATACGCCATATCCGGCAACTGCTTATCTAAAAGGTTTTCTGAATACCATCAATGTAGAGTCGGAGCAAATTGATTTGGGAATATCAACACTTGACCAGTTATTTTCAGTAAAAGGCGTGGTACGTTTGTTCGATACAGTTAGCAACCATTCTATTCAAACAGATAACGTAAAACGTATTTATGCTCTTAGGCATGATTATATAAGTAGTATTCAGCGGGTCATGCAATTTTTGAGACAACCAACAGTGTTGGAGGCGCAAAATATATGTTATGGACAATTATTACCAGAAGCATCCCGTTTTAGTCAGTTAAACGATGATGAAAGTGCTTTTGGTTCAATGGGACTTATTGATCGTGCTAAGCATTACTGTACTTTATATCTTGAAGATTTATCAGACTTTATTATTGAAGCTGTCGATCCAAATTTTGGTTTTAGCCGTTATGCTGAACGTCTTGGACGCTCAGCCAGCCAATTTGATGAGTTGTATGAGCAATTGCAACAGCCACTTTCCTATATAGAACAGCTGATGCTTGATCAGTTAGCACTGAAATTTGATAATAAAACGCCCGACCTTTTGCTTATTTCTATCCCGTTTCCCGGCAATTTATTAGGAGCCTTGCGCATAGGTCAATGGATAAAACAAAAGCATCCACAAATAAAAATCTCATGGGGTGGCGGATTTGCAAATACCGAGTTAAGAGCAGTGAAGGATGTCCGTGTGTTTGAATTTTGCGACTTTATTACCCTGGATGATGGCGAAATACCGGTTAAATGTTTGATCGACCATCTGCAAGGTCAACGATCCTTAAAGCAGCTAAAACGCACATTCACCTGTGAAGACTCACAGGTCATTTATTGCAATGAGACTGAGGAAACTGATATAGAACAAAATCAATTACCTGCGCCAGATTACTCAGGTATTGAATGGGATAAATATCTTTCAGTACTGGAAACTGCCAATCCTATGTTTCGCTTATGGTCCGATGGACAATGGATTAAGCTAACTTTAGCACATGGCTGTTACTGGGGGAAATGTACTTTTTGCGATGGTTCACTGGATTACATAAAGCGCTATGATCCTGCGAAGGTATCGGTTATTGTTGATCGGATAGAAACACTAATTGAGCAAACAGGAAAAAGAGGATTCCATTTTGTTGACGAGGCTGCATCGCCGGCATTACTCAAGGACCTAGCCATTGAATTGTTACGAAGAGATTTAAAGATTGTTTGGTGGACTAATATTCGGTTTGAGAGTAAGTTTACTGCCGACTTATGCCGATTATTAAAAGAAAGTGGCTGTATTGCAGTAGCTGGAGGTTTGGAAGTCGCTTCAGAGCGAATATTAAAACTGATTAACAAAGGTGTAACGCTCGAAATGGTGAGTAATGTAGCGGCTAATCTATCCAGATCAGGAATTTTGGTACATGCTTATTTAATGTATGGATTTCCTTCACAAACAGCCTTGGAAACAGTTGATTCTTTAGAAGTAGTGCGACAGATGTTTGAGTTGGGTATTTTAGAATCAGGATTCTGGCATCAGTTTGCATTGACGGCGCATAGTCCTGTGGGGTTAAATCCTCAGCGGTACCAAATTGATATCACCGACGGCATCAATGGATCATTTGCCAATAATGATTTACAATTCATCGACCTGAAAGGCACAGACCATTCACGTTTTAGCGAAGGCCTAAGAACGTCCATGTATAATTTTATGCATGGTGTTGGTTTCGATTTTCCATTGAGTGATTGGTTCAATTTTAATGTACCACGCACCACTTTGCCGCCTGACTATATTCAATCGTTGATTCACGATACTTTGAGGATTAAAGAAACGAGTCAATTATTATGGATTGCCCGGCAGCCTATTATTCAGGAAATAAAAAAGCGTAAAGGGAAAAAACTGAAGACAATGCTTCAGCTCACCTTTATAAGCCGTAAATCACAACATGACATTACAGTAAAAGAGTCGCTTGGCGCATGGCTGTTTAGTGTTATTAGTCGAATAAAACCAGGTAGCTCTGAGCGTATTGCATTTAGTGAGTTTCAAGCCGAATATGAAGAACATGATCTTGGCGATTTCGACAAGTTTATCAATAGCTATACCTTTTCACAATTGTGCGAGGCCGGGTTATTGATAATCTAATTTTGGGCGATTAGGGAAAAACTTTTACCCTCACCTGCTGACTATTAGCAGTATATAAGTGTCAGCTGGTGAGTAATACCAAAAACCACACAAAATGATCGTACAATAAATTTATTCTTTTGAAGCTTTTACTTCTTCCTAAAACTTCGCTATAGCTAAGGCTATGCCTCAATTTTAGTCATTGTAAAAAATCAAAATTTATCAATTTATTGTACGATCATTTTGTATCGTATTTGGTATAAGAAAAGAAACCAATTTCCGCTTACTGGCTTTTTCAGGTTTATTCTGAGAAAATGCAGATATTCTAATGGCATTTCTTGAAAAATTCAACCTGAGCATTAAAACTGCCTTTAAGTACCTTGCAAATCAGTTTAATGTCTTTTGTCTAACCTCTAAAGGTCTATCTAGGGATCACTTGACTAAAATACCAGCTTTCCTCTGAAAGCAACTTTGTCTTGCGGTAAATTATAGCCTTCAAAATGATGGCAGTTTTCCTCTGCCTGATGCTTTAATTGAATACATTCCTCAAGCATAGTTTCTTTCTGGTAGTTTATGCTCAGGTGTTTGGGGTAGTTTTCTTTATGAAAATCCACCGAAAAAGTATCCATCATCCAGTCAACGTAGCGCGTTGAAGTTACGTGCTTATTCAGGTCGATATCAAAGTAGGAGGGAACTATTTCTTTCGAAGAATCAGCACCGACAACTCCCAATTTTTCGGGCGGATAGTCCAGAGCATACAAATCTTTTAACCTGGTAAAAGCCTGCATGTTTTCATTAACATAGCCGCTGGGCCTTTTTGTTTTTAAATCAATGGCTAGCCAGGCCGAATTAGCTTTAGCAACAATCTTCTCGTTGGCATCTCTGACAACAAAATCCCTGAGAAAGAAGATACGCTCTATATCTTTAGGCCATGTTTCAACTTTTATTTCTTCGCTCCATTTAACAGGACGATAAATTTCAACAGTAAGCCTGTTAAGCACCCAAAACAAATGGTTTTCTTTTAGGTCACCAAAACCAAATCCTAGATTCTCAGCCGAACTGATAGCTGACTGTATTAAATAATTAACCAAGGCACCAGGGCGCAATCGTGAAAACATATCAGTATCAGCCGAGGTAACAGTATAGCTTGATTTAAGAATAGTTGAGTTATCCATGATTGATGTGTTAAGGTTATTCGAGGGGTAAAAGTATAAAAATATCGTATTAGGTAATCAACCGAATCAAATTGTAAATTCTTTCCTTAATTGTTTCAAACAATAGTATTTTAGTGAAAAGCAATGTATGAATCATTACAGGCAAGGTTGTTTTACTTACAAGCAATGTTATATTAATACAAAGCAGTATATAGATTGTAAGTAGCAACCTTTGAATGTAGTGTAGCAATGTTGGTTATGCTGGAAGCAATAACAGATTGTAAGCAAGTAATGTCACTTTGCTTAAAAGCTATGTTGTTTTAACCCGAAGCAATGTATAAATTGTAAGTAGTAGCCTATGAATACTGAGTGGCAATGCTGGATACATCGTTTAAACAGTTTTCCGCAAACCTTTTCGATACCTCACACTCACCACTTAATTAAATTTTAAGAACCTATATAAGTCAGATAAATCATAGGTTTCAGGTAAATGTTCCTTCAGATCATAAACACCTAAGACGTGCAACTCTTCAGCGGCTTTCTTATTTTTACAATCAAACAAAATTCAAGAACAATGAGAAAAATGCTATCACTGCTATTGACGATTGTAATTGGTCTTAGTTCGTGCCAAACTTCAAAGCAATCAGTCGAGAAGGAAAAAGTGGCTCCTTTTATGTGGGAAAATGCCAATGTTTATTTTCTTTTAACCGACCGTTTTAACAACGGTAATCCATCCAATGATGTCAATTTCAACCGAACCAAAGAAACCGGTAAGTTACGTGGTTTTATGGGAGGAGATCTAAAAGGAATCACTCAAAAAATTAAAGAAGGCTATTTTACTGATCTAGGAATTAATGCTATTTGGTTTAGTCCGGTTGTTGAGCAAATACATGGCTCTGTTGATGAAGGAACCGGCAATACTTATGGTTTCCATGGGTATTGGACCAAGGACTGGACAGCTTTGGAACCAAATTTTGGTAATGAAGAGGAACTGGCTGAATTGGTTGAAACAGCTCATCAACATGGTATCAGAATAGTATTGGATGTCGTGATCAATCATACCGGGCCTGTTACGGATATAGATCCTGTTTGGGGCGATGATTGGGTACGTACCGAGCCACAATGTAGTTACCAGGATTATGAGTCGACAGTGACCTGCACCTTGGTGGAAAATTTACCCGATATAAAAACAGAGAGTGAAAAGGAGGTTGAATTGCCAAAGGCTTTAATGGAAAAATGGGCTGATGAGGGGCGTTTGGAAAAAGAGATGGATGAGTTGGACGCTTTTTTCAGTGCCACCGGATACCCTCGCACACCACACTATTATATTATTAAATGGCTAACCGATTTTATCAGAAAATACGGTATAGATGCTTTCCGTTTAGATACAGTCAAACATACCGAAGAATCCGTTTGGACTGACCTATGGAAGGAAGCCGTTAAAGCCTTTGCCGAATGGAAAGAACTGAATCCTGATCGAGTGATGGACGACAACGACTTTTACATGGTTGGTGAAGTTTATAATTATGGTGTTTCAGGCGGACGCTGGTTCGATTTTGGAGATAGGAAAGTTGATTATTTTGCTCATGGCATGAAAGGCTTAATCAATTTTGAATTTAAGTATGATGCCAATAAATCTTATGAAGAGATATTCTCGAAATACAGTGAAGCCATTAATGGTCCGTTAAAAGGGCAGGTGGTCATGAATTATACTTCGTCGCACGATGATAGCGGGCCATTTGATAAGCAACGTACCAAAACCATTGAAGCAGGTACGAAGCTATTGTTATGCCCTGGATCATCACAAGTATACTATGGCGATGAATCTGGGCGAAGTCTTGAGATTGAAGGAACAGTTGGCGATGCAACTTTACGCTCATTTATGAATTGGGAGGAGTTGGAAGCTAACAAGGTGGTGAATACAACAAGTACACAAGAGATTTTACAACACTGGCAAAAACTGGGGCAGTTTCGTGCAGCTCACCCTTCTGTTGGCGCAGGAGTTCATACTCAATTAAGTGCTGAGCCATACTTTTTTAAACGTGAATATACGTCAAGAGAATATAATGATAAGGTGATTGTTGGCCTTGACCTTGAGCCTGGGCAGCATGTCGTAGATGTGACTGGTGTTTTTGAAAACGGCGACGAAATAAAAGACTATTATTCCGGAACCAAAGCGGTGGTTAAGAATAACTCAATTAGTATCAATACCAATTATGATATTTTACTGTTAGCATACTAAAGTAGCTTATAGTTTTACAAAGGAAAGGGGGTGATATCCCATTTGAGATATCACCCCTTCATTTTTCATTATGGCATTAATCTTATTCTTTTTCCTCCTTCTCTTCAATTTCTGATATCTGGCCATTATAACTAATATGGCTCCGGTTATTACTGGTTACACTAACTGAAGTGTTGCCACCATACGAAATATCCATGTTAATTCGGTAAGTATCATCTTTACTTTTGGCTTCAAAGCTATAACGAAGTCTCATTTTCTTTTCGTTCACTTCTATTTTCTCATTTTCAATGCTGGTTTTGTCAAATTTGATACCACCATCACCTCCGTAAGGAATTGAAAATCCGCGGCCAAAGAACGGCATGTCACCTTCGGTCTCAGTTCCCATTACTTTAATAAAACCGTAATTAGTTGTTAAATCAATGGAACGACCTCCCTGTGGAAAGGCTCTGTCGGGAACAAAAATAAACTGCTTTGCATCAACTAGTTTTTGTGTTTCAGCAAACTGCTCCATGCGTTTCTCTTTTTTACTCTTCTTTTTTTCTGCGAACGAATCTGTTGTAGAAACTATCATTAATGCAGATACAATGATAATGCTAAATATTGATCTCATCTTATTCAAAATTTAAGGTTACAAACTCAATCTATTAAAATTACCCCTCGAATACAAGATATTTCACTTCAATATTGTTTTTCTTTAGTTCGTACGATAAAATTAAATGTTATATTTTTGTATTCTGTTTATTTACAAACAAATAGTATGCCACACGAAAAAAATAAGTCAGCATCGTATCTGTGCTTTGTGTGTGAACAGTATTTTCAGAAATCTGATATAGAGTATCATGCTGAGGTTCATTTACCGGTTTGCAACGCTTGTAAAGGTTCTGAGAGGGAAAAGCAAAAAGCAGCAGATATGCTTAGTGAGCTGGCCGATGGTTTTGTGTGTGGATGCATTTAAACCTATACCTAATGAAAACACAAACAAGAATTTTATCGATGATTTTATTGTGCTTGGTTACATTCATAACCAATGCACAGCAGACTGAAGAAAAAAGTAAACAACCTTTCCGGGATAAATTATTTACTGGTGGTAGTGTCGGATTGACTTTTGGTAATTATACCAATGTCATGATCAGTCCTATAATTGGTGCCCGACTTAATGAAAAGGTATATGCCGGATTGGGAATTGAATATCAATACACCAAAGATAAACGGTATGATCCGGCTTTGACATACAATCAATACGGGGGGCGTTTATTCGCGCAATACAACATTGTAACAAACCTCTTTGCTCATGGCGAGATAGCTGGGTATAGCATGGAACGTTATACTACTTTATTGAAGAAAGAGCGTGATTTTGTTCCTTTTATATATTTCGGAGGTGGTTATCGTCAAATGATATCCGAGCGAAGCTTTTTTACTGTTCAGGTTTTGTTTGATGTATTGCAACACAAATATTCACCTTATAAAGCCTGGGAGCCAATATTTAGTGTCGGATTTGGTGTAGGTATCTAGATGGATATCATCACACATACTTTGTCGGGAGTAGCTGTTGCTTCTGTTATTATTAACCTGAAGAAATTCAGTTTTAAGCAAAGCGCAGTAATACTTGGATTTGGTGCTCTGGGGGGATGCCTGCCCGATATTGATGTGATAAGTATGTGGTCGGGATTTGATGGTACTTTCGGACAATGGTTCAATTTAAATGAGACAGGCAGAAATATCTATACAGCTAAATACTGGTATTCGCATCATGCCTTCTTTCATTCACTGTTAGCTTCAATTTTGTTTACGGGATTGTTAGCAACGTTATCGGGCTTAAGACAAAAAATAACAAAAGGAGTTGCATTACTACAAGGGTTTCAGATAGGTGGATTGGCAAGCTTCTTTTTTGCTTATAATATTCATTTGGTAGAAGATATGCTGACGCCATCCAGTGCCTGGGGAGGCGTTGCATACTTTTGGCCCTCTCCGGTATACATTGGAGGTTGGGGTAAGATCTGGTGGTGGAATAATTACGATATTTTTGGAATCGTCTTGATCTTACTCACCTTTAACCTGATATGGAGAAGCTTTGTAAAGAAGCAATTATTAGCAAGAGTAAGCGCTGTATTATCTTTTGCAGTTGGCGTTACGTTGATTAGCTATCAGGTTAATACCAGGGAAGTTGATTAT
Organism: Carboxylicivirga sp.; assembly: GCF_982718395.1. Lineage (NCBI taxonomy): Bacteria > Pseudomonadati > Bacteroidota > Bacteroidia > Marinilabiliales > Marinilabiliaceae > Carboxylicivirga > Carboxylicivirga sp. Next base: position 5,023 of record NZ_CEXQWX010000123.1, on the reverse strand, counting down.
AATTACTCCCAACCAATTGAATTTAAGAGCCTGGAAAGCCAATCACTTGACGAACAAAAAGTGATATTAGGCGACCCGCTTTTTAATATGATGATTAAACTGGATCAAAAGGTACCTGTACATTTTTAAATAAACCCTTTTAATTTATAGACGAAAATCCCAACCCATTCTTTTAAGAGAATAGGCCACATCTGAAATGTATGCAACGAAGGGAAAATATAATCCATCGGTTTTAAAGGTTGATGGTTGGTATAAATATGTGCTGAAAGAGGTTGGACTTTAAAACCTTGTTTTTCGAAGCACCACTGCGCCCTTTTCATATGAAAACCCGAGGTGATTAATACGATGCTCTTATCGTATTGCAAACTGTCAAATAATTGGTCTGTATACATTGCGTTTTCGTATGTGTTCCGGGACTGTTTCTCGAAATGTAAACGTTTTTCGTCGATGCCAATGTTACACAGATATTCTTTTAAATAATCAGCTTCGGGTCGCTCTTCAAAATAAATTTCTGCTGAGCCACCACTAATGATTATTCGGGAATCAGGATGGTGTTGTCCTATTAATAATCCTTGCAGTAGCCGGTCACTGGCTTCATAAAAATGAATGCGGTCAATTTTATAGTTGTAGCTTGACATGCCGCCTAGAATCACAATGGTATTATTTTCATTAACAACCTTGCTTATTGGTTCAGCCGGATACTCCCAGGCACTAATGACTTTCTGAAAAATAAATGTATTCGAAAAGAATATGAAGATAATTATGGCTGTGATACTTGCAATGTGCTTCCATTTGGCAGGTTTAAGAACAAACCTTAAGGCGATTAAGATGACGCACCAATTAAATGGTACTAATAAGAAGGAAAGGATTTTAGATAGTAAGAAAAACATTTGTTTCAGCTAAAATTTGGAAGTTACGGTAGTCCTTTTAATTTTGTTGTAAAGAAAAACAAAGTAAGCAATCGAACAAAATCCTCGTTTATGCATTTTAATCAACTTCTTCGTGAGCGTTATTCAATCAGGGACTATAAACCATTAAAAGTTTCAAAGGCCTTAGTGATTGAAGTTTTAGAAGCGGGGCGGATGGCACCATCAGCAGCTAATCGTCAGCCCTGGAATTTTATTTTGGTTTCGGATGAAAGAAATCTTGAAAAGCTAAAAAAAGCTTACGATAGAGAGTGGTTTAAAGATGTGCCGCAAATGATTGTGGTTTGTGGTAATCATGAGGAATCGTGGAAACGCTCCATTGATCAAAAAGATCATTGTGATGTAGATGCTGCCATTGCGGTAGATCATATGACTTTACGTGCTACTGAACTTGGATTGGGAACATGTTGGGTCTGTCATTTTGATCCGGCAATTGTTAAAGAAGTGTTGAACCTGCCAAATCACATTGAGCCCATAGCTTTATTACCTATTGGTTATCCTATAGATAACAAGGCACCTGCCAAAAAGCGAAAAGAGTTTTCTGAGGTGGCTTTTGAAGAAACCTATGGAATACCATTAAAAAAATAGTTGTCTCGACACACTAAACTAAAAAGCCCTGATCAATTATGAATCAGGGCTTTTTCTTAAAATTTACGGATCGCATCTTTATTTACATTAAAGATATAAAGATGCGATCCGTAAATGTTCTAATGCCAATATTTGAGTATTGAATGCTCTTATCTGAAATTAATTCCAAAACCTCCGGTAATAACTGAGTATTCGCCAACGCTGTAATCACCATGGAAAGAAAAGATACCAAGACGGATACGCATACCAACATTAAAATCAAATCCACTGGTTTTATATTCTAATGCAAGTGGATCTGTTAAATCTCCATCGATACCACTATCAAATGTGCCTTTTAAGTCAAAGTTGCTTGTTGTAGTGCCGTATCCAAGACCAGAATAGAAGGCAACTACGGGAATATTAACCCCAATAAGAAGACGAGTGGTGAAGGCACCAGCTGTGGTTTCAAGTTGACCAGGGTTAGATGAAATATCTTGTGTTACATTAAGTTCAGCACCAAAATCGGTATAGGCTGCTAAAACAGAAGCTTGCAGTGCAGGTATTCGTTTAATAAACGGGATATAGTCTTTAATGGAGTGCTTAACACCAAGTCCCCATAAACCGGCATCACCAAAATCACCATAACTTACTTTGGGCATAAAACGCCCCATTATTTCTGTATGGAAAGGTAAACCAACTGCCCCCTGAATCATTGGGCTGATAAAGACATCTGCTCCAGATCCACTAATGTTTAATTCAGTAAGCTGCGTATTAGTATTAGGTTCAATTATCGAAAAGGTCATGCTTTCATCTTTACTTCCCGCCATAGTTGGTGCATTTCCATCACCTTGCGGAACAGTATTTTCAGATAAGCCAATTTGGCGAGGATCAAAACTCTTTTTACTATTAGGTGCTTTGGTATAACTTCCCATAATAGTGATATCAAAACCACCAACTTTATGCACCTTAGCTGAATTGTACCAACCGCTATTCAGGTTTACGCCCAGCATTTCACCGTAGGGTAAGAGATAAGCTTCAGATAAGGCATTTGCATCAGCCTGACCAGCTTTCAGAAAATCAACAATTTGTCCTTGCCCGAATAGATTAGCAGAAGTTGCCAGAAGGGCTACAATTGATAGAAGTTTAATTTTTTTCATCATGATATATGTTTAGGTATTTCTTTACGATTCGCCGTTGAGAATAGTCACTGCTTCTTTAACCGATATACGTTCGTTTTTGTTGTAAGCCACAATAAATCCTTTAATATTTTCTGTTTGCATATCAGCTTTTGCTTTTTCAAGATTCTGGTATTTACCAATCGAGTATTTAAACCAGTCATTTACATTCATCTCGATAACCTCTTTTGTGCCATTGTACACACGTGCAATTTGATCATCAGTAGCTTTCTTTTTATCAGCCATAAACTGGATGGTCAGGAACACATCAGGATTTGAAACTGTTGGAACTGCTTCCTCTGCGATTATCAGCTGTTCTGTTGTTTCAGCTACGGTGAGTTCTTCAGCAATAACAGGTGTTTCGCTAGCTATGGTATCGGTGCTAATAACAAGTGGTGTACTTACAACTGCAGCAGTTGCGACTGGTGCAGTAACAGTGTTTTCCGCTGTCAGTGATTCAATCACCTGATCTTCGACTATTGCGGTAACAGCTACCGAGTCAGATTGGACAGCCAATTCTTCTTCAATTGGTGCCTCAATTTCTTCAGGTGTTATTATAGTTGTATCTTCTTCGGTAACTTGGTTTTCAGCTAATAATGGAGCTTCATCTTCGTCTGATTCGATCAGACTAATCAGGCATTTACTTTGTAGTTCAATTGCTTTCTTCTGATTTTCTTGTGCCAGATCAATCAGTTCCACCATTTTTTCAGATGATGACAGGTTCTCAGCTTTATTGTATTGCTTTTTTGCTTTCTTTTCCAGGTTTTTACTGTCATCGCGAATCTGCTTAGCTTCTGAATTACCTGATTTTTCAAGTTCTTTCAAACGATCATCCAATACGTCAATGTACTTTTTATATCCATCCTGATAATAGAGAGAAGCCTGAACTTTCTTTTGAGCAATCTGTTTGCTGCGTTTATTAATTTTACCCGTCTTAATGCGTCCATCAGCATTTTTAAGAGTTTCAATTTCTTTCTCCAGGCTTTGAGTGGTTTCAATAATGTCATCACCTTTCGAAATCAATTTTTCAGCTGATTCCAAACGTTTCACTTCCTTTGATGTCAGTATTGATTTAAGTCCATCCTTATTGGCATCGATATATTGAAATGATGCCATGATGGCAACGACTATGATGAGAATATTTCTTTTCATTATACGGAGTGTGATATGATGATTTTTGTCCAAGACAGGCAAAGCACCTATATTCGCCCTGCTTTTAAGGAATTTTAACGAACGTTATTTAAAAAGGTTTGTTGTAAGAAGATGAAATTTGCATTATTTGATATTTACTTTACGTGTTTTTGAAAAAATAGAGGAATTACAATATGAACAATAATATTTTATGCCAGCCATTTGATACCCTGTATCAAACACCTCCTTTTGAACAAATCAATGTCGAAAGTTATCTGCCTGCTTTTAAAGGGTTGATCGAAAGTGCTAAAGAGGAGATTAACTCAATTGTTAGTAATCTTGCAGCGCCTGATTTTTACAACACAGTTGAAAAACTGGAAAAGGCAGGGAGTCAATTGGGAGTAACCAGCCATATCTTTTTTAACCTGAATCATGCAGAGACCAATGAGCAGATTCAGACTATTGCTCGCGAGGTATCACCTATGCTTACTGAATATTCTAATGATATTTGGTTGAATGATGCTTTGTTTAAAAAAGTAAAAGCTGTTTATGAGCATCAGGATCGATCAGTGTTAACGCCAGAGCAGAGGCAGCTACTTGAAGAGACTTATAAAGGCTTTGTAAGGAAGGGAGCATTGCTTGAAGGTGACGCACGCAAAAGATACCGGGAGATAACAACCCAACTCGCGAAGTTGACTCTTCAGTTTGGTGAAAACCTTTTAGCTGAAACCAATGCATATCAATTGCATATTATCCGTCAGGATGAATTAAAGGGGTTGCCAGATGGATTGTTAGATGCCGCCGAGGCTGTTGCAAAAAGTCAGAATAGAGAAGGCTGGATATTTACCTTGCAATTTCCAAGTTATGTACCATTTATGAAGTATTCCGAGAACAGGGAGTTGAGAAAAGAGATGTACATGGCTTATTCAATGAGAGGAAATAATGAAAACAAGCATGATAATAAGGAATTGATTCGTCAGATTGTTTCCCTCAGGGTCGAGAAAGCAAAAATACTCGGTTATGAAACTCATGGTCATTTTGTTCTGGAAGAGCATATGGCACTTCACCCTGATAAAGTCAATAGTTTCCTGAATGAACTGTTGGAGGCTTCCATTGATGTAGCTCGTCAGGATGTGAAAGATGTGGAAGACTACGCTCATAAAAAGGGCTTAAAAGGTTCATTGCAACGTTGGGATTACCCTTATTACAGTGAAAAATTAAAAG
>NZ_CEXQWX010000122.1:0-18188 GCF_982718395.1 Carboxylicivirga sp. | reverse complement strand
TGTTAACTCATATTGCCCTTTCAAGTCGGAAGCTGCCCCCAAAGTTGTGTTTTTAACTGTAACGGTGGCAAATGGCAATGCTTCCCCATCGGCTGTAATATTTCCTTTAATACTGCATATCGGTGATGGCGGTGCCATTTGAGCAATAATAAGGTGGCTTGCTATACAAAGCAAAAAGGTCAGGAATTTAATACGTAAAGTCATTGTAGGTATTTATTAAGGTTATATATAACCAGTGTTGCCAGGCCATACCAGCCAATTGACAACTGATTAAAGTTGTGTTTATACAGAAAATAGATTGTTAGAATTTAGACACAAGACATTAGATTGATTTACAAAGCACTTTAAAACAAAGCTTTAGCAAATTAAATGATTGGCATGAATCAGATTTAAGATCTGAATACCAGATTCTTTAAAAATAGTGTGTCACATTAAGCTACCGGAGGAGCTCTTCCCTGAATGGTTCCATCTGCGATACTAACAATTAACTGTTCGTTCTTAAGCTCAATTTTTCTTGAGAAAATCAGAACAACATCTGTCAGTAATTCGGGAACTTCGTAGGAGTTAAGAAGTTGAAGTTGCGCGTAAAACGCCAGTTCGTAATCACTGTGATCTTTTTCCTGATCACCTGGGTGAGCATGTGTGTACGCTTTACCATCAACAATGTGGGTATGATAACACAATGCGTTGTTTACAATCTGAATTGCCGATGCCAATAAAAGGACTATTGCCAGCCTTTTCCAGATATTTGATATTTGCTTTATGCTATTCACGCTGCAAATATGGGAAATTAATTGACAGTTTGTATTGGGTTGAAGGCTGATTTTCATTATGAATAATGTTAATCAGTAAATGTAAATGGATGGTAACATGCTTAAAATCACAACTATTTGGCATTATATTATAAATCACAAACATCTGGTTTAGTGTAGCTAAACTTGCAATTAAAGCGTAAAAAATAACTGATAACAACTCGATAATACGTAATTAGATCTAATTTTATTGTGAATATAATACTCTTGATAAATATTCGAGAGAATCATTTCTGTATCGAAAGGTAGTCAATCTTCAGAAAGGCTTTTCGGACAATTTTGGCTTCATATTGTACTATATACAACATTAAAACGTTACATAACAAACTACTTTTGATACGAATTATTGAAGATGCCAATTTTTAACTTTCTCTTTTTACTAACTCTGATATAAAGTCATTGCGCAGACTTTGATGGATTAAAACAACCCTTAATGATGCCTTCTGATTTATATTTATTCAATAAACCATCATAATGAGGTAATGAGTATTAAGATAATACAAAAAAGGTATAACATTTCATCAATACTTTATAGTTACCCTTATTGATTTCTTACAAAAGTATCATGAAAAAAGGAATACAATTAGTAATACTGCTTACCATTACATTTGCTGTAATAAATGCACAAGAAAAAACACCTATTGCTTATTTTGATTTTGAAAACAGCGAAGCAGGTTATATAGAAAAGACGTTAACCCGGGGAGCCGGGGGATCTAAATGGACCCACGAAATGTGTAAAGGTTGGAGCAGTGAGGGAACTGCTAACGATATCCGGGAAACCTGGTTGATTTCACCAGTATTCGATTTAACACGTTCTGAAAATGCAGAGTTGCTCATTGATAATTTAGAATTTGGAACACCAGGCAATACTCAATGTAACTTATACATACAGGAAGCTTATTTATTGAACATTGAGGAGGAAGATGATGAAACTTTTATTAATCAATGGGGTAAAAAACTGACTTCCCTGGAAAAAGAGAATGAATCAGGAGATAGTTTTTCCGGTGGGGTTCCTGAATGGGAATTTTCCAATTCTATAGATATTTCAATGTGGGGTTGCAAAAGGGTTCGTTTTGCATTGCAGGTTACGGACCAGGAATTAACTACAGCCTCACCTTGTTACTGGACAATAAGTAAAATGGTCATAATTGGTGATGTATGCGACTGCGGGTCTCCTACACCCAGTGTTACAAGTATTGATAATATCGGTAATACCTATATTCGGGCCTCGTTTTCTACTATTGAGCCTTGCAGGATTTATTGGGCAATAACCCCCAAAGACAAACCTATTGAGTATGTTGAAGATATAAAGGCAAATTTGGGCAGCGATAAGTTTACCCAAAGCGGAAGTTTTGATTATTGGAGTCCGGACGATGGAGTAGTATATATTGACGGTCTTGAAAAAAATAAGGAATATTCGTTTTTTTATGGAGGAGGAGTTATATTCCCTAGTCCAACGGATTGTTTTCTTTCATCTATATGCCAGACAGATTTTACCACCGGCAATTATACAATCACGCCTTTAATTAAGGACGTGATTGGCTATCAAGCAGAATTGATGCCCAATGAAATTGATTTGTATAGTTTAACTTTTGAGGTTAAAAGTAACCCTGTAGGGAGGTTATATGTACTATTAACAGAAAAAGGTATAAATCAACCGTCTGTGCAGGATATCCTGGAATCTCAAGGCGGATTTGCAGGCAGTAATATACAATTGATAGATTCCGACGTAAATCAAATTACAATAGATGGTCTATCTAAAGTACAATCGAACGAATTCACAGCTTGGTTTGTAGCCTCTGATGGTAATTTGAATTCTCCCGTTTATGAATTTTCAAATATCGCTACAAATGTAGTTCCTTCCTATAACAACAAAAAAGTAAAAGTCTATTCAGAAAATCAAAACCTAACAATTGTTTGTCCATTTTTTATTGGCGGACAATGTATGGTATTTGATACAAATGGGATCAGAATAAGATCTAAAAAAATCACCTCTTCCCAATGTAGTTTCATAGACTTAAAATCTGGAATTTATATTATTATCGTAGAGAAAAATGGAATAAAGGTGATAAAAAAGGTAGTAGTGATATAGCTACCAATATTAATTAATCAAATATTCAATAAACTTACTTGCAAATTTTTCTTATTATTCTCATCCATACAATATGACAAAAAGCCTCCATTTGGAGGCTTTATACTCTTAGCAAAATGCCTTTCGCAAATCGTCTATTTCCTTATCACTCATTGGTTCAAACGAACCAAGTGAAGTGCCCATTACCAATGATTTCGCACTAAACTCAGCCACCTCCAGGCGGTCAAAAGCCTGTAACAGGTCACTGCCTGTCATCAATACAGAATCATTCTCTATAATCACACCCGGGTTGGCACTTGATATCTTCTCCGGTATTGAATTATTGCCAACAAAATGAGAACCAAAGGGAACATTCTCCATATCCTGCAAGAATATCCAACTCTCAGGTATTGTACGCACATCAAGTTTTTTATGCGCCACACCATACGCCATTAAATACTCGGGCTGTGTCAAAATAATCGCATTGATCTCAGGATGTTGCTCATAAATCTTCTGATGCAACCAAGTTGAACGACTTGGTATTTTACCCGGTTCACATTGCCCATTTTTGATTTGTACGATATCATCTAACTGCATATCCCAACGGGTAGCATTTGTAGGGGTAATCAAGAAATCATTATCCTTCCAGCGTACTGAAATAGTACCGTATGTGCTCATCATCAAGCCCTGATCACAAGCCCGGCGTATCATATCGCAAATTTGTTTACGAACAGCCTTCTCATCAGAAGTATGCACCACCTCAGGCATTTTTGCGTGATTCCTGGGAACCTGATCATCAAATGATTTTAAATCATCATCAGACAAATATTTTGGCTCTCCAATTATTTTAGAATTTATCAGCGTACGAGCACAAAACTCCAAGGTCTCAAATCGTTCGTATGCTTTAATCACATTTGTATCAGCAACCACAGCCCCATGATTCTCCATAATAACAGCATTGAATCCCAGATCAAATTGCTCAGAAATGGAATCACCCAACTCCTTACTGCCGGGAATTTGGTATTTGGCATAACCGATTGGTCCGCATACCTGCATAGCTTGAGGGATAACATGAGTATTAGGCACTTGACGAACAATACTAAATGATACTAAAGCCGGGGGATGCGCATGCACTACCGACTTTAGATCAGCACGTTTCTCGTAAATAGCCTTATGAAACGGATATTCCATTGATGGCTTGTGCGGTCCTACAATATCACCATTGGCCTTAACACACATTATATCCTCAAGTCTCAACGAACCCTTATCCACACCCGAAGGTGTCACCCACATATCGCCACTCTCATCCATGATGGAAATATTTCCACCCGATGTGGTGGTTAATCCCTTTTTATAAACCCGGTTGATGATCATGATGATCTGCTCACGCGGATGTAACATGTTCACATTTCTTTCTAGCATAACTCTAAGTTCTTTCGTAATCCTATATTTTAATTTAATCCTGTCCAAAACAATTAACCTCTTTGGCGCTTCGCCCAAACCCAACTTCCTCTTTTTGTCATGACACAAAAAAGGAAGCAAAAAAAGTCTAGGCTGCACCTGATTTGCTCAAAAAACTACAGTTGATGACTGAAATTGTTTTAAACTCGCCCTTTCTCGTTCCTCGACGGGGCTCAAACAGAAAACAATTTTTAAACGTCATTTCAACCTTGTTTTTTGGCTCATCAGCTGAGGCCATTTATTAAAAGATGTACTCACTTCTACAAAAACATTTAGGACACCATATATCTCTATATTCAAACTTGCCAAATTCTACGGCAAGTTTATCGCTTTAAATTTAATTGATAGGATAGACGACCATAGTTTGCAATTACCACGAAACATAGCAAAGGCAAAATAAATGAAGCATTTACAGCTGGTAAATGAGCCACGCTTCCTAGGTCGATAATCATTGCCTGCAACATAGGCATGATAGCACCTCCTACTATGGCCATTACCAAACCGGCCGATCCCATAGTAGTATCCTTACCAACATTACCCAGGGCAATACCATAAATTGTTGGGAACATTAATGACATGAATATTGATGTTGCCACCAGGCAATATAAGCCAGGTAAACCAACAATGAATATTGCTCCGGCTGTTGTTACAATACCTCCTAAAGCAAACCACATTAACAACTTACTGGCGTTAACGTATTTCAAAATCATAGTACTTGCCAAACGACTTGCAATGAAAAAGCCCATGGCCCACATATTGTGGTACTGACCCGATTCTTTCGTTAAACCAAGGTTTTCAGCGTATTGAATGATAAAGGTCCAACACATAATTTGCGCAGCCACATAAGCAATCTGAGCAATCACACCATTCCAGTACACTTTATTTTTAAGTAAGCGTTTTATTGACTGCCAGGGATGTATTTCCTCCTGATGCGCTGTATCCGGCATTTTAGCAACAGCAATAATCACCAACATTACCAGTACAACTATACCCAGTGCCACATACGGATCGCGAATAACAGCTAAATCATGCAGCCGATCAGCGGCCTTGGTTATTTCATCTAATGAAGAGAACTCTATCTTATTTCCTGCAGAATCTTCGTGTTTATCAGCAGCCAGATTTGCCAATACAACTTTAGCAGCCACAATCATTCCTAAAAATGAACCCATCGGGTTAAAAGATTGTGCCAGGTTTAATCGTCGTGTTGCTGTGCTTGCAGAACCTAATGAAAGAACAAATGGATTGGCCGTTGTTTCTAAAAATGCCAGACCAAAAGTTAAAATATACAGGGAGCCTACAAAGAAGCCAAACATTTGATATTCGGCTGCCGGGTAAAACAATAAAGCTCCGGTGGCGTATAAACCAAGGCCTAACAAAATGCCTTTTTTATAGCTGTACTTTTGCGCGAACAAAGCGGCCGGTATAGCCATGGTTGCGTAACCACCATAAAAGGCAAATTGAATAAGAGTTGCTTTGGTATGCGTTAACTCCATAACCGTTTTAAACGCGGCAACCATTGGATTGGTAATATCATTGGCAAAGCCCCATAAAGCAAATAAACTTGTAATCAGTACAAATGGTACCAGATATTTTTTTTCAACAATTTTGGATTTTTTAGTCATGATTCTGATGTTAGATTATAAGGGAGTTACCCCTTTTTTCAGGATGATATTTCCATACTTAGCTGTTTCGCCCGTGATAACAACCGCAAAAGCACTTTTGGCACGCTCGTAAAAAGCAAATCGTTCGACACGTTTGATAGGCGAGACATCAGCATTGGTTTTATGAATTGCTTTCAGATAGGATTGTTCTACCATCGGATCCAATTCATCACCTTCAACGGCATCCATCATCATTAAAGGCGCTTCAACATAACTATCGAGTTCAAACAATGGTAAGACAGCTTCTAACAGATCGGGTATACGAAGACCATCGGCCCTTATTACCTGCTTATTAAACGTTTCACCCGGGAAGTGAGCATCGGCCAAAACAATTTCGTCGCCATGCCCCATCCGGTATAATATAGATAATAACTCAGGACTCAATAATGGAGATATTCCTTTTAGCATAAAAAATTAGTTTAGATTAGCATACTACTTTTTAAATTCGATATACTTCTTGTATAAAGCATCGTAAATTAGTGAATTCCCTGAAGGTTTAACAACTCGTGGCTGATAATCAATGTCTTTTCGAGCAGCTTCAATCGTTTTATATACGCCTGCTCCTTTAAATACAAACATGGAAGCACCCAGCACAGTGGTTTCTTTTTGATCGATAAATTGAATCGGGGTGTTACACACATCTGCCCTAAGCTGGTTCCATAGTCTGTTTTTAGAACCTCCTCCTACACAAATGATTCGCTCAGCCTTAAAGTTACCTGCCTCTTCAAGGGCTTCAAGTGCTTCACGCAATCGAAATGCCAGGCTTTCAAGAAAAGCCTTGTACAACTGACTTCGCTTGGTATTGATCGTTAAGCCGCTTATCGTTCCGCCATTGGAACTGGTTCCATCATCATAAAAAGCCGGATCGACCATTAATCCTCCTGCGCCAGGTTGTTCCTGTTCAGCTTCAGTGATCATAGTTTCATACAACTCATCTCCTTCTAACTCTGAGTAATAGTTTTTAGAAAACCACTCCAACACGCCTGAGCCTAACCAGTTCTGCCCAATATTAAAAATTCCTTTAGTAGCATCAAGTTCCGTAGTCAGGTTCTTACCTAATTCATTGGATGTCGTTTTAAATTCTTTACTGCGCGTCATTAATATTTCCCATGTTCCAGAACTTAAAACGGGCTGATTCAACTCTGCACCAGAACCGATAATGGCGAATTGGGTATCATGGCCAGCTAAAAAAACAGGAACACCAACCGGCAATCCGCTTACTTCAGAAGCCCTTTCACTAATCAATCCAACCTGATGTCCCGGCTCCTCAATCTGACCAAATAATTGACGGTTAATTCCAAGGGTATTAAGAATCTTTGCTGAAAAATCACGCTTATCCAGGTCTGCCATCATCGCTGTTCCCATCATGGTGGTATCGTTTACCATAGCCCACGACAATTTATTGATCAATAAGGATGGGATAAATAAAAAGCGATGGGCCTTTTCAATTACTTCTGGTTTATTCTCTTTAAACCAAATCATCTTATTAATGGTGTTGAAGGCATACGGATAGACACCACTAATTTTATATAACTCCTCAACCGGAAGATACTTACTAACATTATCCATGATTGGAGCTGTGCGCTGACACTGCCATGAAATGATCGGGTAAAGCAGTTTACCCTTTTCATCAACAAAAGCTCCATCCACGCCAAAAGTAGTAACGGTTGCTCCTGCAATTCTGGTAGCATCAATTTCCGAACTAACAACCTGAGCGGCTTGACACAACTTCGTCCACAACTTATCCAGGTCCCATATCCTGCCACCGGGATAATGAGGATCTTCATCGGTTTCATTGTGCATTGAATGTGATGCTATTATTTTACCATTTGAATCCATGGCAATAACCCGTACATTGGTTGCACCACAATCAAATACAATAGCTATATCTTTTTGCTTCATAAATATTTATACAAATGATTAAAGGCAAAAGGAAACAGTTTTCACAGTCCTTTTGCCCATATCCTTCTCAAGATATTAATTAAATTCCGTATAATGAGCCATAGGTGGCACATGCCCTATAATCTGCACCTTCTTTATCTTCTCCAAAAGAAGCCCAGGCACTTGGTCGGAATACATCTTCACTATCAACATTATGCATATTAACCGGTATGCGTAACATAGAAGCCAGAGTAATTAGATCTGCCCCAATATGTCCATAGCTAATCGCGCCATGATTGGCTCCCCAGTTGGCCATTACAGAATAAACATCTTTGAACGCTCCTTCTCCGTTGGTACGTGGCACAAACCAGGTTGTTGGCCAGGTTGGGTTTGTACGTTCGGTTAATACCTCATGGATATCTTCTGGTATTTCAACAGTCCATCCCTCAGCAATCTGTAAAACCGGGCCGATACCTTTAACCAGGTTGACACGACTCATTGTTACTGGCATCTGCCCTTCGGTATTGAAACATGAAGAGTAACCTCCTCCCCGGAAATACTCACGAACAGCTTGTGGCCATGCTGTGTTATCCAAACATTTTTGCACTTCTTCTTCACTAATTTCCCAAAAAGCTTTCATAGCCGGTTCGCCTTTTTCATTGCGCTGCTGGGCCGTTGCATCCAAAGTTGTTGAACCAGAATTTATAAGGTGAATAATACCGTTCTCTGCCAAGCCAGTCAATTCTTTGCCAGTTACACGCTTTACTGCATCAGGACTCCAATATGTTCGCACATCTGAGAATATTTGAGCAGTGTTAGTTAATAAGTGACCAAATAACATAGCTACACCATTCAGACTATCATTCTCTGTAGCAAAAATAAACGACTGCCGGATACCATTCCAGTCAAACGAGGAATTCATGATCGCTTCTGTAAAGTCGGCATTAGGCTGGTAATCCGTCCATTGACGCTGCCCCTGGAATCCTCCCAAAATAGCATTGCGACCTAATCCTTCTTCACGATATCCCATTTCAACCAGTTTTGGGTTACCAATCATCATATCACGACAAATCAATGTCATTTTAACAACTGTTTCCCATTCATGTTGTTTTCGGGCTGCATCGGCTTGATTTTCGGGCGAATTATAGTCTTTTCCCTCTTTGCAGTTTTCCTTAGTCCATGCCAGGGCTTTCACAAACTCGTCTTTATCGTATATCTCTTCATCGATTCGACGAAGAAGCTCTGTCGAATCAACAAATTCGGTACGTATACCTAAATAATCATGGAAAAAGTTGGTATCCACCATCGATCCTGCTATACCCATTGAACTATAGCCGATTGATAAATAGGATTTACCTTTCATATGTGCTACAGCTAATGCTGCTTTTACAAATCGCAATATTTTTTCCTGAACATCCCCAGGTATGGTTGTATCACCCGCATCCTGAACATCACGCCCGTAAATACCGAAAGTTGGTAATCCTTTTTGTGTATAACCGGCCAGTGCAGCTGCCAGGTAAACAGCGCCCGGACGCTCGGTGCCATTAAATCCCCAAACCGCTTTAGGAAGTAATGGGTCTGTGTCCATTACTTCAGTACCATAGCACCAACATGGCGTAATGGTTAATGAAACACCAACACCTTCCTGACGGAATTTCTCTGCACACATAGCTGCTTCAGCTACTCCACCAATGCAAGTATCAGCAATAACGCATTCTACCTGTTCCCCACTCGGAAACCTCAAATTAGATTGAATAAAATAGGCTGCTGCTTTAGCCAAATCCATTACCTGTGATTCCAGTGATTCACGAACACCATTTTCTCGTCCGTCAATAACAGGACGGATTCCTACTTTTGGCAATTTGCCAATTAACCGGTTAGCCATTTTTAATATTTTAGATTGTTAACTGTTTAAGTGTTTCAATTACAATACAAAATTGCTGACTTTAATCTGGCAGATAAATGTCTGGTTTCAATATTTTTGTATCTGTTTTAAACATTAAACAGTAGTAAGAAATTTAAAATATTACCGTAATATGACTCCAATCAGAATATAAATGGTCTTTTAAGAATTGTGAATTATAAATGTACTATTTACTGCCTCTAACTTACAACACTCACCTATCATGCAAATATTGCTTAGGTGACTTCCCATAGATTTTCTTGAAAGAAGTGCTAAAGTATTTAGGGTCATTAAACCCTACTTTGTTGGCAATTTCAGCAATGGTGTACGTGTTCTCAATCAATAATTCAAGCGCTTTTTCCATGCGAATATGCTTGATAAATTCGCCTGCTGATAAACCTGTAAGTGCCTTGATCTTGCGGTAAAAAACAGAATTACTCATCCCCATTTGCATAGTGAAATCGGGCACAGAGAACTCTGGGTCTTCCATATGTCTGATAACGATACTTGTCGCATTTTCAATAAAGCGATCATCCAATGGATTGCTCATCTTTTTAGGTACCTGAGGCTGCTGACTGTTGTGCTTCGTAAAAGCTTCCTTCAATTGCAGCCTTGAGGTAATCAGGTTTCTGATCCTTGCCTCTAAATAGGCTGGATCAAACGGCTTAGTTATATAGGCATCTGCTCCTGTTTCAATACCTTCTATTTGTTGATCGCCCGAGGAACGAGCCGTTAACAGCACAACAGGAATATGACATATCCTGATATCTTCTTTAACGGCCTGACAAAACTCCAAGCCATCCATTTTCGGCATCATCACATCGGAGACGATCAGGTCAGGAAAAGTCTCCACCGCTTTTTCCAACCCCTCTTTACCGTTCGCTGCTGTAACAATGCGATAAGCATGTTTTAATTCACCCTCAATAAACAGTCGTACTTCAGCATTATCTTCAACAATTAATACCAATGGTGCTTGTTCATCCGCTTTCTTAGTTGATTCTCCTGGAATACCTTTTTCCTCACTTTGTTGGACATTTTCTTCGGATAGCGAAGTTTCTGTTATTTCATTGCCTGTCAGTTTCTTCTTTTCAGTATCAGATAAATGACGGTCGCCCATTAGTAAAGAAAGAATAAATGTACATCCCGGACCATTATTATTAACGACTTTAACATTGCCGGAATGCATTTCGACAAAGGTCTTGACAATGGATAAGCCCAAACCTGTTCCATTAACCGGAAAACCGGAAGTATCTTCCACTCTGTGGAACCTGTTAAAAACACGATTCAATTGATTATCCGGAATGCCTTTTCCTGCATCCTCAACGCTTATTTGTATTTCATCTTTTTGTGAGTCATGCGTAATACTCAAAGTAATCGTACTTTTGTCAGGGGAATATTTAAATGCGTTCGATAGCAGGTTATACAGGATTTTCTCCATCTTATCCTGATCAATCCAAATACGGATACTTGCTACATCTGTATTGAAATGGTAGCCGATCTCCCTCTCTTGCGCAATCATATTAAAACTATCGAATACCTCTTTTGCAAAGGCAACTATATCCAATTCCTCTGCCACCAAAGTCATTTTCCGGTTATCGATCTTTCGAATGTCCAGAATCTGATTAACCAACTTCAACATTTTATTGGTATTCTTATGCATCAGGGCATAATAATTCATCCGCTCCCGGTCAACCAGCTCGTCTTCCGACATTAGTTTCCTCAACGGACCAGCAATTAAGGTTAATGGCGTTCTGAACTCATGCGATATATTTGTAAAGAAGCCCAGCTTCATCCGTTCAATCTTAAGATCATTCTTTAACTTTAATCTTGACACTGCATATCGATAAAGTAAAGTCCCGGTGAGTATGATCAGAATAATGTATAAAGCATATGCCCAGGTAGTCGCCCAATAAGGGGGACGAATCAGAAAGGTAATGCTTTCCTCGTTAGACTGATCCGGTCTCAGATTGTTTTTTACTCTGACCTTAAATGTGTATTTGCCGGGATTAAGGTTGGTATAAGGAATAAGCTCCTTTGTGTCATTTGTTGTAATCCACTCATTATCTACTCCCTCCATAAGGTACGACAACTGAATATTAAGATCAGCATGATAGGTGAAAGCAGTAAACTCGATGGATAAATCATTTTGCAGGTAGCTTAACTCCAGTTCATCTATATCATCCAATGGTTTATGCAATGATTTCTCCTGATTATCTACTTCGAGTAATGAATGACCAGATATTTTAAAGTCGGTAAGCGATACTGTTGGTATAAAAAGATTGTCTTTTATACTATCAGGATGAAACTCAAAACACCCATTACTAAGCGTTCCAAGAAATAATTTTCCACCTTTATTTTTGTGTGTCGCATCAATGGTGTAATCCTCGTGAAATATGCGGTTATTTTCGATAAAACGATCAAAAGTCTCTGTCAGAGGATTAAAACGATAGATACCACGCTGCGTATACAACCATATTTTACCAGCCTCGTCACTCAATACACCACAAATGGAATTATGAGGCAAACCACTTTCCATTGTATAACTGGTAAAATATTCCTCGTTGATATCGAACTTATTAAGGCCCCGGGCGGTTCCGAACCAGATATCTCCGTTTGGATCAGAGCAGATCGAAATGACTTCATCATTAGATAGTGTGGTTGAATCACCGGCTACATGCTTGAACTGCTTCATCCGGTCTGTATCCTGATTATATCTATATAGACCATTTCCCCGATTTGAGAACCACAGGTTATTTTTACTATCCGGATAGATAACATTTACAGCTTGTCGTGAAAAGCCCTCAGGTTCGGCCTCATCACATTTAAAAAATCGTAAATACAGATCTTGATTAGTCCAATCGACACTGTCTACACAAGCCATCCCTGCACCATGTGTTGCAATCCATAATTTACCTTGCCGGTCTGTTGTTACATCTGTTATTCTTGATGTTGGTACATATCTGCCTTCAACATCTTTAAACTGATAAAAACGTTGTTCTAAGTCGTTATACACAAATAACCCCGTACCGTAGCTGCCAATCCATAAATTACCCACACTATCTTCGCAAAAACAGACCGTCTCTCCAATTGAATCCACTTCTGAAGGTCGAATATTATTATCTCCGGGAAATATATTATGATAGCGATAATAACGGTTGGTTGCACGATCAAACCTGTTAAGTCCCAGACGGGTTCCGAACCATATTGAACCCTTATTATCATCGTGAATAGCATTAACTCTAATATGATCCAGACTATTGGGATTATTATCCCTGACAATATGTTGGGTAAAACAGCCCTGCCCAAGCGATAATTGATTAACGCCATTACCTTGTGTTCCTATAAAGATGGTATTGGAACGATCACAAAACAAACAGGAAACATTGTTATCACAGATACTATTACTGTTTTCAGGTTCCGATGTATAATATTCAATGGTCGGGTTATTATTGTATTTATGCATGGCCCTGATAATGGCCAGACCATTATTATTAGAGCCAATCAGTATATTACCTTCCCTGTCTTCACTAATGGTTGATATATATTTTTGTAGTCCGTATGAATCCCGGTTAATTTTAAGTCGAATTGTCTGGATTTCCTCATTATCCGGATTCCACCTATAAACCTGGTTATCATCAGCACCAGCCCATAGCTGTCCATGACTATCTTCAAAAAGACACATAATCTGATGTCCCTGTATCCCTTCTCTCTCAATGCGATTGGTTAATAGATCCCAGCTAAACATCTGCCTGTCACCGGTGGCCAGTATAATTTTATCAGATGAGCCCTGATAATGGCACCTTATATTAAGGGATTTACCGTTGAGCCATTGCTTCACGCCATCATCCTGCTGGTGACAGATGGCCTGATAATGATTATTTACTTTCGTTATTTCAAGCTGTCCAAACCCTGATCCTGAAACGAAATAAAAACTACTATCTGAGCGAAATACATCTACCTGCTCTATCCAATTATCATCCCTTTCCACCGGACTGAACTGGCGTTTATTAACATCAAACACATAAAGACCATCGGATGTGCTTAACAATCTTGTCGAAGCATCTATTTCGCTAATGGAATGTATATTGTTTGAAGCCAACTCGCTCCCAACTCTGCTTGGATTCCAATAAAGTATCGATTGATGACCATCATAAAGGAATAACCCTTCATTGGTACCAAAGTGCATTAATCCCTTTTTATCCTGGTAAATACAATTCACATGGCTTTGTTTCAGGGCTATATTTTCGGTGAGATGCTTAAATGTATAGGTTCGGAATCCGGCATGACACTCTATCCTGTACCCAAACAGACAGATCAGAACTAAAAGTATAAAGGTATGCTTCAATGTCATTCCTAATTCCTGGTGTTTTATCATTCCACTTAACTCAAGCAAAAATAATATTCCATTTTAATAAGAGTGATGCTTCCTTATAAAATAAAGGCATTTTCAGCAAGACATCGCTATATAAGCCAGTATTAATTATCAATAACAAATACCGGTCAACGGTTGAAACAAAAGTAAAATACGTATGTATCGGACTGAGCCCTAAACTTTATTATTTATACTACTATAGCCCTTACGGACTATGCTCTTATATATCGTCCCTTTGGGACTAAAACAAAGGATTCTAAAATGGCCTGTAAGGTCATTGCATAACAGCACAGGGCAAAAAAAACCTGTGTCAACAGACTAAACGAGATAAAGCACTGAAAGTGCGACACATATGCATTTATTCCAGCAATTAATTCGCGTTAACAATTATTTTAATCCAGGAACTGTTAGCCATTAATCACCCTTATAACATCACCATTAAAAGTTCACTCTTTCGCCGGAAACATCTGTAAATAATCCAGTGACTATGTGCAAATTGAAAGATTTTTAAACCAATCTGAACGATAATTAAACCTGGAACTCACTGCTGCCAAATATATTTGCTAAAACTAAAATCGTCATACTCAGGACTTGATTGCTGATGTTATTTTTTTGAAACTTATTTCAATATTAACTGAAGCCATTAGTGAGTGTTAACAACAGGATATAAACGAACTTTAAATATTAACTCAATACACTATTTAACAATCTTATGAAACACATTCATTTAATCATTTTTCTGCAAATATTCTTTTTAGGAGCTGCATGTCATGCTCAGGAAGATTGGGAAAATGAAAAAGTATTTGCAATTAACAGGGAGGTTCCCTATTCAACTTTCTACACTTATGGATGCGAATCTTCGGCGCTGAAAAACATACCGTCAGAATCGCCTTACTACCAATTATTAAATGGCACATGGAAATTTAACTGGGTAAAGGTACCTGGTGACCGCCCTGTAGATTTCTACAAAGAAAACTACGATGTGTCGGGATGGGACAATATTCAGGTACCATCTAACTGGGAGCTGAAGGGCTATGGTGTGCCCATCTACATCAACACACGTTACGAATTTGCACCCAAAAATCCGGTTCCTCCGAATGTACCGGACGATTGGAATCCGGTTGGATCATACAAGCGAGAATTCCTGATTCCTGATAACTGGGATGGCCGACAAGTATTTATTCACTTTGGCGCTGTTAAATCGGCCATGTATCTGTGGATTAACGGTCAGAAAGTTGGTTATTCACAAGGATCTAAAACACCGGCTGAGTTTGACATTACTTCATATATCAGAAAAGGTAAAAACACAGTTGCTGTTGAAGTATATCGCTTTAGTGATGGTGCCTACCTGGAATGTCAGGATTTCTGGAGACTAAGCGGAATTGAGCGCGACGTGTATCTTTATTCTACGCCTAAAGTTCGAATCCGCGACTTCTTCTTTAAGAGTAACCTTGATGAGCAATATACCAACGCCAATCCGGTTGTTGATGTTGAATTACTGGCTCACGACGGTAAATCAGGTACTTTCTCTTTAGAAATGAATCTGTACGATGGTCATGAGAAAGTATGGACATCATCGAAAAAATTAAAGGTATCTGGCAAAACAACTACTTCGTTTACTGAACTGATCAAGCAACCAAAGAAATGGAGTGCTGAAACACCTGATTTATACACCTTGTCGCTGATCCTTAAGAACAATAAAGGTAAAGTGATCCAGGCCACTTCTAATAAAGTTGGTTTCCGTAAGGTGGAAATCAAAGGTGGTCAGTTGCTGGTTAATGGTAAAGCAGTATTATTCAAAGGTGTTAACCGACACGAACATGATGAGTTTGAAGGTCATGTGGTGGGTCTTCAGTCAATGCTGGATGACATTCGCCTGATGAAAGAAAACAATATTAATGCCGTGCGTACCTGTCACTATCCTAACGATCCGGTATGGTATGACCTGTGTGACCAATACGGTCTTTACCTGATTGACGAAGCCAATATTGAATCGCATGGTATGGGTTATGGCGAAAAGACGCTTGGTAAAGCACCAACCTGGCTAGATGCACATATGGATCGCACTGTGCGGATGGTAGAGCGCGATAAGAACCATGCCAGTGTGATCATCTGGTCGTTAGGTAACGAAGCGGGTGACGGCCCTAACTTCGAAGCTACCTCTAAGTGGATTCATGAGCGTGACGCTTCCCGTCCGGTTCATTACGAACGTGCTGGTAAGCGCCCACATACCGATATTGTGTGCCCGATGTATATGGGTATCAGAGCCATGGTAAACTATGCCTCAAAACCGCAGGATCGTCCGCTGATTCAGTGCGAGTATGCACACGCCATGGGTAACAGCGTTGGTAACCTGCAGGACTACTGGGATGCCATTGAGGAGTACAAACACCTGCAAGGTGGCTTTATCTGGGACTGGGTTGACCAGGGTATCGCCGCGTACGACGAGAATGGTAAAAAATACTGGGCTTTTGGAGGTCACCTGGGAGCTGAGAATCATGCCCATGACCAGAATTTCTGTATGAACGGGGTGATCAATGCCGACAGAACGGAGCACCCTTCACTATTCGAAGTGAAGAAGGTGTATCAGTTTGTTAAGATTAAGCCTGCCGATAAGAACTGCTCAAAGGTGAATATTACCAACTTCTACGACTTTATCACCCTGAATAATTTCAAGATTGAATGGGTGGTTAAAGCCAATGGTGAAGAGGTATTGAATGGTGAGTTTTACCCAAGAGACATTGCTCCGGGCGAAACAAAAGCCTACGACCTTGGTCTGAATCGTTTGAATAAGCAGCCTGGTAAGGAGTACTTTGTGCATTTTGCCATGGTGACTTTAAACAATCAGCCAATGATACCAGCCGGTTACATGCAGGCTAGCGAGCAAATTGCATTGCCAGGTGTTGCAGCTAAAGAAATAGCAACAACCCCATCGGCGACTAAGCTTCAGTTGAAGCAAACAGCTGATCAGGCCACTATCAAATCGGCTGATGTCAACATTGTGTTTGACCTGAAGAAAGGTGAATTAAGTACTTACCAGTATGCAGGGATTAACTTTTTAGAAGAAGCTCCGGCTCCTAACTTCTGGAAAGCTCCAAACGACAACGATCTGGGTTATCAAATGCCAAAACAATATGGCGTATGGCGCGAGGCAGGTGCTAATAAAGCGCTTAAGAATGCCAAAGTACAGAAGTTGGCCGACAACCGTATCAAAGTTGTTTTCTCTTATGATCTGGCTGAGTTGGAAAGTGAACTGACTACAACTTATACCGTGAATGGCCTTGGTGAAATTGAAGTGGATTACAGCTTTGTGAAAGGCAATAAGAAGCTGCCATTAATGCCGCGTGTGGGCATGATGATGGTATTGCCTGAGAACTTTGAATACCTGGAGTGGTACGGTCGCGGACCATGGGAAAACTACCCTGACCGTAAAACAGCCGCTTTTGTAGATCACTACAAGAGTACGGTTACTGACCAGTTTTATGCTTACGCCAGTCCGCAAGAGACGGGTTATAAAACCGACTCACGATGGATGGTGCTAATGGATAAGAAAGGACATGGATTGATGGTAGAAAGCGATGAATTATTTGGTTTCTCGGCTCTTCATTATACGCCCGAAGATTTAAGCCAGAATAACCGTGGATCAATGCATATGGCAGAACTTGAGCCACGCAAAGAGACCATTCTGAATATCGACCGTAAAATAATGGGTGTTGGTGGTGATAACTCATGGGGTGCCCGACCACATGCTCAGTACTCCATTAAAGCCGATAGTTACTCGTACTCATTTACAATGAAACCTTTTGTTTCAAAAGAAGCAATTCAAAACTACATTGAAAAATAAGTAAATAGCGCGAAAATGGGATGAGAAACATCTGTTTCTCTCCCTATAATTTCAAAAGCAGCTGATCAAAGGATTAGCTGCTTTTTTATTTGTGTGAATTGTGCCTTTGTAATTGATTTTATAAGGTTTCGCGGATTATATGGATCATACCTATGAAACTTTGGCTTGTGTTACGCCTTTAGC
>NZ_CEXQWX010000121.1:0-18228 GCF_982718395.1 Carboxylicivirga sp. | reverse complement strand
CCATAGTCTACTTTAAATGTTTTACCATCTATTGTCTCCGTTTTGGAACTAAGTAAAAAGGTATTTGCATCATAATCAAAATCCTGAACATGGATAATGCTTCCATTATCTGTTTTTGTTATTCTATCCAATAACAATTGATTGGTATATTCATGTTTCAATTTAAGATCACCTGTGGTTGTTTCATCCAATCTGCCATCACTTTTATACTTATATGTTGTCGCATTCCCTTTGTTATCATCATGAGACAATATTTGACCAAAAGGATTATACAATGTTTTTATAACACCTGTATTGGGATCATTTAATTTGGTTCGATTACCATATTTATCATACTCCATGGTTACCCCGTCAGGCCCTCCTAAAGATGCAACGGATTTGCTTACCAATCCACTATTATAATAATAATGCTCTACTGTGGAGCCATTAAAATCTGTTGTTCTTTTTACCTGACCTAAAAAATTAGACTCAGTAATTTTATCGCCTAATGGAGTTGTAATTGTTATTTTTTCGCCATTATACGCTGATACTCCATAAGCATAAGATGTTTCACGATTATTAACATCT
Source organism: Carboxylicivirga sp. (assembly GCF_982718395.1). NCBI lineage: Bacteria > Pseudomonadati > Bacteroidota > Bacteroidia > Marinilabiliales > Marinilabiliaceae > Carboxylicivirga > Carboxylicivirga sp. The sequence continues at coordinate 17,661 of NZ_CEXQWX010000121.1, read as the reverse complement.
GTTACAGTAGCAGTAGTACCATCAGCATTATAAGTATATGTTGTTTTTCTTGGACTACCGTCAAAGTATGGTTCTGAAATTGACTCAATCTGTCCTCGGTTATTATACACTTTAACAACCATCGAAGTTTGGTCGTTAACTGGAGAATCAACACGTATTTCTCTCCCTAATTTATCGTACCAAACCTTTGATGGTACTCCCTGATTGACCGATGATATTTGTGCAATAAAAAACTTAGCTCCAGCAGGCTCATCATCTAATACCCATTGTCTGGATGTCTTGGTCCAGTTACCTAAAGAGCTTGACTCTTCAATTACTCGTCCAAAGTTATCATACTTGTACGAAATAGTTTCAAGAGGACTGGTCTCAGATTTAATCAAGCCTTTATCGAAATAATAATCATAGCTGATCGTTACTCCGCTTTCAGCATTCGTTTTAATATCAACAAATCGATAATCGGTCGTATAAATATAGTCAGTAGTACGGTATGCTGTTTCAATTTCCTGGTCATCAGCGTCGCGTGCTATTGCCTTTATCTTTACCTTACGCGGATTTCCAACATTATCGTATTCAGAATAGGTCGTTTCTAAATCATCGTTTACAGTTTCCGTTTCCAGGTTACCATTTGAATAATATGTATAATCAGTTGATTCTATAACTTCAAGATTAACTGAATTGGTAACTGATTCAGGTTTGGTCTTTTTCCACCAGCCACTTGGCGGATATGATATCGATTTTGTTTCTCTATAATTGCCACATACTTTCTCAATGGTTTCAGGGTTACCATCGGTATTGTAATCTCTATATGAGGTATACCATTCATTGCCTAACTTCGAATCTGTTGCTATATCTTGCGTTTTCCTTAAAGTAAACCGCTTTGTTTCGCCAGATACATAGTCTAAAGCGTAAGAAAACTCATTAACATTCTGCGACTCATTTTCAATAAATGTTTCTGTTTGACTTGGTACAAGGGTATAAAAGTTATCTTTTGATTTAACTTCGAACTCCTTTACAATTTTACTATAATGAGTAGTACTTTCCGGTTCACATATCTGATTTTCGATATGTGCGAACCCTATAAACCCTTTACCATTAAAATGCATCAGTCCTTTACCATACTTATACTTAATAGTGTGCCCATCTGGCTTGACTACACTCGATGTAACTGGCATACTACCATTATAAACAGATAAATTAGCATCAGAACTGACATAGTAAGGATATAAACCCGCACCGTATATAGAGGTAGTAATAGTATATTTTCCACCATTACTTTGATATATATTTTGTACATATGGCTGTCTTATTCCATTATAGAATTTTTCCAAAAACCCGTTAGAACGAACATAAACACTTTTTATACCATCACCAGAAAAATCTGCATGAACTATTTCAGTAAAATCCTCAAGTACATTACGAGTATAGAGCATATTCTTTACATTCCAAAAACTCCCATCTTTTAACTGTTTATAAAATGATGTACCATAATAGCTTACCTTAACTATTATATTAAGAAGACGCGGTCCAGCATTAGTTTCAATAGCCACTGGAATAGTTTCAACTCCAGCAACACGATTATCTTCTCCTAATCGATTGCAAAACTCAGTCACTTTTGCGTCCATTCGCTGTGCTGCAGCATTGCCTTCTTCTAAAGTACCTGTCTCTCCTGGATTTAAAAACTGATCCCAAGCGAATGAAAATTCCTCTCTGTAGATTCCATTAACAACAATGTCTGCCAATTCATCCCCATTTAAATTTGCAGCATATATAAATTCATTTTCTCTTTCTCTGGGTTGTGTAACTGCACCATTTACATATTCATCAAAATCACCTATCCACTCTAAATCGGGCACTTCCATTCTAAACCACGGACCTGCCTTACTATCCATCAATTCAAAACCATTACAATAATAGATTTTGTTTTCTGGTTCAGTAATATATATATCACTTGTACCATCTGCATTAAAATCAGCAATTTGGATTTTATTGGTTGCTTTAGTTATAGTCTTTTTTAATACAAATACATCATTCTCCATTGAATAGATTTCTATTTTACCCGAATAATGGGCTAATAGATCTGATTTCCCATCAGCATTAAAATCTCCTACATAGAAATTTTTAAAACCTGATGATATGAGATTGATATTGGTATTGGTATAAACTTCTTCTGATAAACCATTTGAGATTATTTGTCCCAGATGTGCAGGACTATTATAATAACTGCATATCCTTAAAGTTTGCAATGATTTAATTCCTTTAAAATCACCAACTAAAACATGGGGAGAATGATGAGGAGAATTAGTTAAGTCAACAGAAAATTTTGAGCTGGAATCATCATTAAAATCCACGATTTTTATAACATGTACATAATAATCATCTTCACCCATACTGCTGCTAACAGTATAGAATCTTGATATAACAACTTCATCTACACAATCATTATCAATATCAGCAATCCGTTCAATCTTATAGTCACTATAATAAAGTGGTATTCTTTTTAATTCGTTCCAGGTTTTTGAGCTCTTTAGATATTCAGAAAAAACAGCATCTGTACCTTGAATTGTAACTAATTCATTTTGCCCGATACCTCTAAAATTACCCGTATGAATATCTTTAAAAGATGAACTTTCAACAGTTGTTACATCATCACTACTATTGTTATTCCAATAAAATCTTGCAGGCTTTATTTTTTCTCCGTTATTACTGATTTTCGTAACCGAAGATAACTTGTCATAACTATAACCAATTGAATAATGATACAGGTCTTGCTCACCGTACTTAATCCAGATCTTACTGAGTCGCTTACTTGGTGTTAGCTTTTTGCCGGCAATATATTTTGAAACAAGATTAACATCTGAATATTCAAATATTAATGAATACGCCCCATTTAATGAAGCAATGTCGTTACAAGTATACTTAACCTCCTGCAGCCAGGTTTCTCCATCTGACTTGTTGCCGTAAATATATCTGATATAATTACCATTGCGATCTTTAACCTTTGATAGGTACCAGGCATATGTTCCGGTATAACCTTGTAATTTCATTGATGAATTATCCAATAAACCATAAGTCATGATGGTTCCATCTTTTAACTCAACTGTAAATGACTCAGGTGCATCGCCAACCCGACCATTTGCAGTTATAACAGCATAATTCTCTACCTCCGTTGCATAGGTACTCCCGGCATCACCATAATCATCATTAGAAGTCAAAAGCAATCTTCTACCATCTAATGCAAAACGATCATCTTCATCAAATGATATCGGATGATGATCTTCGTCATAATAGGTGTTGTGCGCCACCCTCCGAATTGCAGATAGTCCATTTAAACCTGCTTTATAACCAACTAGTCCCATTGCTCCATGACTATTATAAACAATCGAAAAAGAAGGTTGTACTCCCTGAATTCCTGCAGGAATCTCAATTGGTATACTGTAATTGGCAGCACCACTTGATGAAACGTTCAGTTGGCCTGGTATATCTCCAACGACATAAGAACCACTGGATTCCTCGGTAGGTTCTCCATTTTCATCAATATAAGTTTCACTGGTGGGCAGAAACTCAAGTTCATTATTGATCAGTGCTCTAAACGTAGAGTTATTATCGGCTTTAAAATGAAAACCATCTGATAATTTAATTACATCTTTAGCCTGGTATTCTTTGGTCTCGTTAATTTCATTGTTCAGGTTGAAACTAAGAGCTATTTCCTGGGCAGCTATATTGCACAAGGCAGCTAAAAGTAAAACAACCGTGATATATAAATATTTCATATTTTCTTGATTTAGCAATTAGTGCTTTATTACTTTATAAACCTGTTTACTTCTTTTCCCTTCAATATTTAAAAGGTAGATTCCATCTTTACAATCTGAGATATTTAGCGAGTAAACACCAAAATTCGAAATGGTACCACTACGTAATAAATTACCAGATAAGTCCACCAATTTATATGTCAGTTTATCCTGACTATCTCCCCCTTTAATTGAAACATTAAGAAGTCCTTTCGTAGGATTAGGACTTACGTATACTTCGTAGGTAACTTGTGGAGTGTCAATTCCTTCATCTGCACTCCCACTTTTAAGTCCATTAACATTAAGTATTTGCTCTACGGTGATTTGTTTATCAGTGCGGCTTCCATTTTCATCATAAGTAAAACTTACTCTTGTTTTACTTATATAATTTGAGGATACATCTGTTAAGCTTAAATCATCAATAACAACGCGCTTATTATAAAAACATGATTCGCTGTTCTTACTGGCAACAATGGTATTATACTGGAATTTAATTCTAAACTTATCATTTAACTCCATACCATTTAATTGTGCTAATGCTGATATGTTTAACGTTACTTTATCCCAAAATTGGCTATTACTTTGATCATCAAAATTATGAACCTTTGCATATGTGGCTCCTTCATCGTCTGACAGGTACACCCCGTCAAATGATTTACTTTGAAAACTGGGATCGGTAACACACCCGTAACCAGAAGCTTCTTCATATGTTTCCATTGAATAAAATGTAAGCTCATAGACTTTATTAGCATTGAGATTAAGCCTTAAAACAGCATCTTTCACTTCTGCAATCCAATAATCCCCAAGAATTCCAGGAATACTTCCTGTTAAATTCAAGGCTGAGCTACCACTTCTTGAGCCATAAAAAGGTGACACGTAAGCTTTACCGTTTCCATCAGGATAGTCACAAGTCCAATATAACGACTCATTGAAACCTCCATCAAAATAGTTTTCAAATTGCTCAAAATCTGTGGTGTAATCAGCGCTTGCTCTCTCCTGTCCCATCGAGCAAAGAACATATAGCCATGTCACAGCTAACATTAATAGTTTCTTCATTTTATTTTTTATTTAGATTAGTTAATATTTTTTCCATTTGATTTAATCGTTCTTCAAGCGCCATACGCGCTTTAGCCTCCGCACTGCGAACTTCTTTCACCTCTTTTTCCAACTGAATAGAATAAAGCGTCAACTCCTCCACCTTCATTAACAACAGTTTATTCATCTCAGCCAAGTTAACACCCGCCTCTTCCATCTCTGCCGCAGAGGGTATTTCCGGCAAGTGCTTATTGGTTCTAATAAAAGCTTCTACTTCAGTGAGGTCTTTTAACTGGTAATTGTCTTCAAAGACAAAGTCGGTGGTATTGCCATTGGTGGTGTAGGTAATGTTGTTGGCGGCCAGTGTGCCATTTAGTTGCATATCGTTGATGCTTGCAAGAGTGACTTCTATTTCGTGGGCTTTGATATCGCCGTTGACATCGAGTTTGGCTGAGGGGGTTGTTGTACCGATGCCGACTCTTCCGCTTCTTTGAATTACAAATTGACTATTGTCCTTTGAAATATTATCGCCAAGCCCAAAGCCTATAAAATTATTATCGCCACTATAATCATCTCCGTGATACGTAATCCTTGCATGTGCGTCTGGGTCGTTAGAAATCTCACTAAATACAATTGAAGCTTTACCATCTCCCCCTGTCTGCAGGTCATTTGTTATTCTTAAATCACCGTTTTCAATATGTAATTTATTATATGGTGAAGTAGTGCCTATTCCAACCTTTCCATTTCCCTTAATATACATTCTCGAAACTGTACTATTATCTTCGTTGGAAGCCATAAAAGATATAGCAGAACCCCAATCTCCGTTATCCGCTAAAATGCTAATTCCTGCACTTCCTTTTCCTGATTGGAAATTACTCCAACTATTATTCTGATCATCATAGAGATTGGCTCCAATAAAAATACGATGTCGATCATCTGAAGTTTGTACAATACCTCCATAACCAGAAAATGGTAATCCTAATAATAAAGAAGAGTGCTGACCTTTTGATATATGAATACCATTATTACTAATACCACTAAATGGGTTATATACTCCAACACCTATATTCCCTTTATTCAAAATCATATCTCCGGTCCCTGTCTTCCACGAAGTAAACCAGTATCCATCATCAGGACTATAAAGTGCAAAGGCTTTATCTTGTGTTTCCGATGTCTTAGACATAAACCAATAACGGTTCTCCCCTGGTACTTCAAATTGGATCTGGTCCATGGAAGAAGTTAACTTGATCGAATTAAAAGTTGTCTGTCCCCAAACAGCCCCACATACTAATCCCATTAAAATTAAAGTCGTTAGTTTTTTCATTTTTTAGTTTTAGTGCACAGTGCTTTGTGCATCGTGCGTGTTATTATTGTTTTACCTTTTCAGCCCACACCCTTCACTTCCCTAAAGGGATGCCAGCGTACAAACCATTCCTACCAATTACTTCTTTCTAAAATTTGTGTTCATTCGCGTAATTCGTGGTCATCACCTTCCTCGACAAATCAACGATTCAACAACTCCTCAAGCAATGCCTCCATCCTTACCAAACGCTCATTCTGCTCCTCAACTTTCAACTCTAAACCCGAAACTTTCTCGTCTCTCTGCTCAATCTTCTTCTCCTGCTCAATACTATACAGTGTCAACTCCTCCACCTTCATTAACAACAGTTTATTCATCTCAGCCAAGTTAACACCAGACTCTTCCATCTCTGCAGCCGAGGGTATTTCGGGTAAATGTTTATTGGATTTAATAAAGGCTTCTACTTCGGTAAGGTCCTTTAATTGGTAGTTGTCTTCGAAAACAAAGTCGGCGGTATTGCCATTGGCCGTGTAGGTAATGTTATTGGCGGCAAGGGTGCCATTAAGTTGCATATCATCAATGCTGGCAAGGGTTACTTCTATTTCATGGGCTTTGATGTTGCCATTCACATCGAGATCTCGACAATTCCAGTCATTTGCACTTGTATTAGAATTTCCTGAATGCCAAATCTCATTGGTACTCCCCCAAAAAGAAGCGGCTTTTGCTCTAAAAAAGAGCTTATCATTCTCATAATTGTTTCCAATTTGTATAGCATAGTTAATAGATGGATGCTGAATGTGAGTAAAGTACCTTAAAGGAGCTGAATTAGTCCGATAATACCCAGATTGAGTAATATTATCTGGATGAGTATTAATATCTCTTGTTACAATACCATTTAAGAAATTCGCTGTTCCTGATACTTTAATATTTCCAACAACTTCTAATTTTTCATTGGGAGAAATCGTTCCAATTCCAATCTTCCCGAGATAATTCAATGTTAAACCATCTTTCCAGCCATTATTATAATATTGCATTTGCAGGCTTATTCCGTTAGCCCAAGTATATGAAGATTGACCTCCTATTCTATAGCCATATGATGTTGTTTCCCTCCCCATTGTAATCCAACTACCTCTTTCATATGAATTCGAGTTATAAGGCACCGTCATATCAAGAATATTTATTGAATTGACATTGGGTGATGTTGATGAAAATTTGATTTTAGAGTTATCCCCTCTTATATCTAATAATTCAGATGCAGGATTTATACCAATACCCACATTTCCAGATGTTGGAAGAGAATTAGTTTGCCCCCAAACGGCCCCACATACCACTACCATTAAAATTACAATCGTTATTTTCTTCATTGTTTTTCTTGTTATTGCACAGTGCTTTGTGCATCGTGCATGTTTGTTATTATTTAGTTTGTATTGTTTTCATATTCCGGCCCGCACCCTTCACTTCCCTAAAGGGAGGCCGAGCTGCAATCATTTTTTTAAAAAGTATTACTCTGCAAGCGATTGTATTGTCCACAGATTTGCACTGATTCGTTTTTCACCGATAAACCCTGAATGGCACCGTCATTATTTAATTCGTGTCAAATCGCGCAATTCGTGGTTTAATTTTTTGAGCTGTCAATCAAAGTCCCTTTAGGGATTTAAGGTTAACTCCTCCATCAAAGCCTCCAGTTTAACTAGTCGCTCTTCCAACTCCGTCACCCGTCTTCCATCCTCCACCACCTTTTCCATCTCACCTCTTATTGCTCTCCTCTCATCACTCAACTCCTCAACCTTAAACTCTAAACTCTTAACCTTCTCGTTATTCTCCTCTGTCTCCTGTCTTCGGTCTTCCGTCAACTTTTCAATCTTCTTCTCCTGCTCAATAGAATAAAGCGTCAACTCCTCCACCTTCATCAGCAACAACTTATTCATCTCCGCCAGGTTAACACCAGACTCTTCCATCTCAGCAGCCGAGGGTATTTCCGGTAAGTGTTTATTGGCTTTAATAAAAGCGTCTACTTCACTAAGGTCTTTTAATTGATAATTGTCTTCGAAAACAAAGTCGGCGGTATTGCCATTGGCGGTGTAGGTAATATTATTGGCAGCAAGGGTGCCGTTAAGTTGCATATCATCAATGCTGGCAAGGGTTACTTCTATTTCGTGGGCTTTGATATTACCGGCTACGTCGAGTTTGGCTTTTGGATTATCTGTCCCGATACCAACTCGTCCTCCACTATTTATTAGAATGAAAGCATCTGTATTCGCTTTCATACCAGCAGCATGTAGGCTTGTGTAATCCATATTATATTTCCAACCATTTTTGATAATAGTATGTGTTCTTGACGGAGTATTCCCACCTCCAAAAAATGGTGTTATTTGTATTTCTGAATCTCGTTTAAATATTAAATTACCGTTTGCTTTGATATCGCCGGCGACATCGAGTTTGGCATCAGCTGATGGTTTGCCTATTGCGACATTCCCTAAGTAGTCAATTATCATTCTGGTATGCCCCTGCTTGTACGTTCTTCCTGTTTGAAATATAATGGAGGGAGAAGTATTATTTGAATTTACTGCCGCGCTTAAAATCAAATCGCTATTGCTTTCTAGTAACCCTGCATTACGTTGATCTTCTACAATATACTGATCATTTGTACCAAGCAAATACATAAGTAAGCTATTGGAATTATTTAAAAGAGATAATCCAATATCACTTTGGCTTGAACCTTCAATCGATAGTTTCTTATTAGGTGTGATTGTACCAATACCAACATTTCCTCCATCTTTTATAAACAATCGATTTGCTTTATGCGTTTCTGCAAAAGCTAATCCTCCTTGGTCATATGAAAAATGATAATTGCTAAGATAAAGTCGTTGTCCAAAGAAGTATCCTGACACCCTTGCACTGCCAAATACATCCAATTTATATTCAGGACTGCCATTATCTATTCCAACATTGCCATCTTTATAATAAATTGGACTATTCTCTACTTGTCCTTCCTGCCCACAAACAACCCCACAAACCATTCCCATTAAAATTAAAGTCGTTAGTTTTTTCATTTTTTAGTTTTTAGTGCACTGTGCCTGGTGAACAGTGCATGTTATTTGCATTTATTAATTTTCTTTTCTCCGTTTCCTTCGCGCAACCCTGGCCTCCCGAAGAATCGGGACAAGCTCTAAAAGGATATCAGCACACGATTCTTCTTTTATCAATTATCACCTTCGTTATTTCTTCTATAAACATGAATTGCACAGCAATTCCCAATTCTAAAAATTCGTGTCATTTGTGGTCAATCACTCCAAGCTGTAAATCAGTCCCTTTTAGGGGTTAGGGGTCTCAAGCCACCAATCAGTTCCCGGACTTCGGACTTCGGACTTACTTCACCAACTCCTCCGTCACCCGTCTTCCGTCCTCCACCATCTTTTCCATCTCACCTCTTATCGCTCTTCTCTCATCACCTAACTCTTCAACTTCAAACTCGAAACTCGAAACTTTTGACTCCATCACGCCTCTCATCTCTCTACTCTCATCTCTCAAACACAACCTTCTCCCCCCACCTTCAAACTTTGGGCTATAAGCCTAGGATTTCTGTTAAACCCTAAACCCAGAACCCAAAACCTTTTCTTTGTTAGGCATAGTGTCTCGCTACGTCTCTCATCGCTCAATTCTCATCTCTTAACTCCTCCGTCTTTGGTCTTCCGTCCTCCGTCAACTCTCCCCTCATCACTCACCACTCATCTCTATTCTCTCACCTACCTATCCACTATCACTCTCGCAGCTTTATACTGGTTATACAGCTCCGGCTTACTGATCGCCGCCACATCCATCAGCACATCCAGCTTTTCTTTTAGCAAGTCGTCGGCTTCGTCCATGCGGGCTTCCAGTTGTTCGCCGGCATCACGACGTGTTACTATGGCACTGCGCACCGCTGTTTGCTTGCTGTTAAAATCCTCATAGGACTGCTTCAATGCATCCACCCACTCAATACTTAAACCATAGGGTTCGGCAGCCACCTGGTTAGCCTCGGCCAGTTGCACCACGCGTTGCGAACGACTTAGCAAAGCCTGCTCTGCCATGCGCGTCAGGTCTGAGGCGGCCATATCCAGCTCATCGGCATTGATGCCATTGTCCGAAAATGTGGCATAGGCCTTCAGCATGTGCAGCGTACCCACTACCTTACGTTCCAGTGTCTCACGTGCTGTGTTTTTCTGTTCCGAGGTTGCACTGATTCCATTGGTTTTAGTCACATCCAGGTCGGCCACAGCTACCAATACGGCTGCAAACTCATCTACTGAATCAGCCAGTCCAGGCAAAAAACTCAGGCCCTCGCGATTACTGTTTAACCAGTCGCGTACCACTTTGTACATGTTAAAACGGTTGTTTAATCGTTTGTCCATCATTAAAAATTTTAAAGATTAATAAATAGGTATAAAGGGCATTGTTGCCAATGCATATTGTTTGATACTGAATATCTGAAGCCTTTGTGAAGTGGGTTGAAAACATCCAATGTTTAATGATTTACTTCGGAAGTGCTCCGAAACAACTCGACCTGTCATTGAGGCAGTGCGACCTGTCATTGAGGCAGTGTAACATGTCATTGAGGCAGTGTAACATGTCATTGAGGCAGTGTAGCATACTATTGAAGCAATGTAATCTGACATTGAGGCAGGTCGGAAGTGCTTTGTAAGACCTCCGGGATACATTGTAAGACCGTCGGAAGCCATTGTAAGCACTGCAGAAGCCTTTGCAGGCATTTTTTCATAACTCTCAGCAATTGAGCACTCCATTTTTCCGCCAATAAAGCGATACCAGCCGGTGCTTAACGGCAGCGAATAACCAGGTATCTGATTACAGCGATTGAATAAAACATTTGTGTTTTTGTTACCGATAATTTCTGCAATGAAGCACCTCAAACACTCTACCTTGTTATTTAATGAGATACAGCCTGTTAAACAGGCGTTTTTGCATAGCTTCAAGTGTACTATTAACGTGCTAAACAGTATAAGTTTGTTGCCGGCAGCACCTAAGCTGTTACGTTTCGTGCCAGCCATAGTACCGGATGTTACACAGGAATTCCTTTCTATGATAAAAGGTCCTGTTAATGGTTTGAGGTTGTGTGAGGTTACAAACATTAAAAGGTTAAGTCGAAATCGTTTACAAGTTAATTGCAGTTTTCCGAATTAGTAACACTTTTTTTAGAAAAAACTTTCATGATATTTTTCTTATATTCAGTTATAACCATGATAATCAACGTCATATAATAGCACACTTTTTTCACCTTGATCGTTTCATGACATATGTTATGTTAACATTGAGTCAGGTTCAATGCATGGTGCGTGAGAGAATAGATAGTTTTGATTTCTGTTATCTCTTTGTTCTTACATACCTTCTGCTATCCACCCTGCTCAACCCAGAACCCTTAACTTGGAAACTCTCTGCTCCCCTTTCTTTATGTAACGTAGTTACAGCACTCTACAAACCAATAACTTGATCCCCAGACCTTCGATCTGTGCTATTATGTTATTGCCCTTCAGGCAAGGGTGACGTCCAAACCCAAAGTCATTCCTCCATTTCTTCTTTTAAACACCGGCTTAGCGGGTGATCCGCTTAGCCGGTATACAGCTGCCTCTTCCTTCTTTATAACACATAGCGCCCTCAAGCCTCGGTCCTCTATCAACAACTTCCAACTCTAAACCCAGAACTCTAGTCTCTCTATTCATTTCTCCCTTCACACCACTGACTTCTCCTTCGACCTCTCGTCTTCCCTCAACTCTTAAACCTTAAACTCTAAACCCTAAATCCCATTTGTTCCTTTCTAATTAAAGTCTATTTTTGCACCTACCTATCTCAATTGTCAATCATCAAAACATTTTTTGTTGCAATAAGCAACCATTCAGTTTTAAATGTATCTAGTTAAACGAATCGCCACGTTTGGCGATCAAAAAAGGAAAGAAATGAAGAATGTAATTCTACTTGCCCTGACTTTAATCGTACTCGCATCGTGTAGTAAAGATGAAGTGGATTATGCTGCTATCGACGAACAAAAGATTCAGGACTACCTGGGAGAAAATAATCTGAATGCCACAAGACACGCTTCCGGTTTATATTATAATGTTACAGTACAGGGAAGTGGTCATACCGTTCCTCCGGGTGCAGTTGTAACTGTGCGTTATACTGGCAAATTATTAACAGGTGAGGTTTTTGACGAAGGCAGATTGGATAATTATCCTTTAAATAATCTTATAAAAGCCTGGCAAATAGGGATTCCTTTATTGAAAAAGGGAAGTGAAGCTATATTTTATTGCCCTTCGGATCTGTGTTACGGAAGTTCCGGCACTTCTGGAATCCCTCCGCATTCAGTTCTAATTTTCAATATAAAAGTGATAGATTTTTAATAATACATAAATTGAGTTTATGAAGAAACTTGCACTATTAACCCTGCTCTTGCCTTTGCTGGCAGGTTGTATGAAGGACGATTTTGTGGATTACACTATTGTTGATGAAGAGATTATCAGTGAATACCTGACAGAAAATAATATCCAGGCTGAGCGAGACCCTTCAGGTTTATACTATAAAATAATTAACGAAGGTACCGGTGCTCCAATTGGTGATGATGTAACCCAAGACGATAAAGTGACTTTCTCATTTAAAGGTTACCTAACCAATGGTAGTGTTTTTGCGGATACAGAAGGGGAGAATATTACACAATATCTGTCGCAAATTCTTTTGGGTTTTAGAATTGGACTGCCTAAAATAAACCGTGAAGGCGAAATTCATTTGTATGTACCTTCTGGATTGGCTTATGGCAGTAGCGGTAACTCTGGTGTTCCTGCTAATTCAGTAGTGATTTTCGAAGTAAAAGTTGATCGCGATCAGGCAGATATCGATGAAGATGTACTGGCTGCCTACCTTGAGGAAAACAGTATTGTGGCCGAAAGTGACGAATCCGGATTATATTACCAGATACATGAAGAGGGCGAGGGCGATAATGTATCAGAGTATTCTTCTATCGATGCAACATACGAAGGAACCTTACTGGATGGCACCATGTTTGACGAAGGAACGGTTTCTAACTTCCTGTTATCAGGAGCGATTGAGGCATGGCGCATTGGTATTCCCAAGCTGAAAAAAGGTGGTAGCGCTACTTTTTACTGCCCTTCACAACTGGCTTATGGACACATTCCACAGGTTGATAATGATGGCGAAGTTAAAATTCCGGCCAACAGCATATTAGTTTTCAACGTTACCATTGTTGATTTTTAAGCTAAGTATTTTATTATCGGTAGAAACTTTAGAACTACCGCGCTTTATTCGTCGTCCGACTATGCAATAACAAATTAATTTAGTCGGGCGACAAGTATCGCAAAAGAATCAAGCCCCGTTTCAGATCGAATCGGGGCTTTTTCTATTAACCTCAGTTCGATTTAAATTTTGAGATCCATATTGCAATAAAGATCTGATTTACAAGATGTAATTTTAGAGAAATAGATAACTATTGCGATAAAATTTAACGCCGTAAATCGGTTTTTTAAGCAAAGCTTGTGCAACACCACTTATAAACAGCAATTTTCTGCGTCTAAATGATTCAAAATAGCCCACTATTCTTTCATAATTTACACTTGAACCTTACTATTTATATGCGTTCTGAATCCAAAATTTTATGTCGAACTAAGGTTATTAATTTACACCTTTTCCAGGCTTAGAAACTCGGGTAAATATTATTTCATTGCCGGAAATCCTTCGCTTCATGAGTGATTTTCGTAATTTGCAACAAAATCAATTGATATGAGCGAATCATTTTTTGAGAAGGAAGACAATGTCAGGCAATATCTTGAGATGACGGCTGACTATGATGGTCAATGGTTCTTCGAGCAGTTTAAAAAACATATCCCCTGCCATTACAAAGCTCTGGAACTTGGGATGGGGCCGGGCAAAGACCTGGATAATATACGCCAGCTATACGATGTGGTGGGCTCTGATTATTCTTTTGTTTTCGCCGAAATGTATAAACGCAATCACCCCGAAGTGAAAGTAATGGTGTTAGATGCCATCACCATTAAAACCAAACAAACCTTTGATTGCATATACTCTAATAAAGTATTGCACCATTTACCTAAAAATGATCTGGGACAGTCAATTCAACGCCAGTATGAGATATTAAATGATAAAGGCATTGTTTTTCACACCTTCTGGAAAGGAACCGGCCAAGAGAATTACGAGGGCATGCTATTCAACTATTACGAAATTGAAGACATTGAGCAAAGCTTTGAAAAGCAATACAACATCCTTTGTATAGAAACCTATGAGGAGTTTAAGGATAATGATTCTATTTTAGTTGTCGCTCAAAAGAAAAGTACATAATGAACATCGACAAACAAGAAATAAAAGCTCTGATAAACAAACAGATTGCCACTGTTGAACGAAAAGTAAAATCCTTAAAAGAACTAACCCGGGCTATTGCTCCTGACGATGCTATCGGAAGAGTTAGCCGTATGGATGCTATCAACAATAAAAGTGTTAACGAGGCTGCACTTCGACAATCAGAAGCAAAACTTAAAAGCCTTAATGAAGCATTGGAACGAATTAACGAACCTGATTTTGGAATATGTATCAAGTGCAAAGCTGCCATACCAACCGGCCGCCTTGTTCTGATGCCCGAAAGTCGCAAGTGTATGCGCTGTGCACGTTAGTTACATTTAATTCATATTACAGGCTTACGGATCGCATCTTTATTTGCAATATGGGTATAAAGATGCGATCCAGAAGTGTTTTTGAATTCCAACAGAACTTCCTAAGCATCTGTAAGATGCTAAGGAAGTATTACGGATCATATCTTTATACCCAACATTCTTCGCCTATAATCTCAAACACTTACTAATCAATCCTGAGTCTTGATTCTTGCGTCCTTTATCTCATGTCTTGCATCTAATTCTACTTAAACTTCGCTACAAATCTCTTATTACTCCATAATAAATAAAAAAACAAGCCTCTAACAATCAGCATTTATCTACACGCAACCCTTATCAATATATTATTTAACAACTTGTTGTGGTAATATTGAGGTGATACTTAATTAACTTTTTTTAAGATTTATTTTTAATCATAACACCTACCCCAAATTCTTTCACCTATGTGAAAAATTGACATAATTTTCTAAAGCACCCCCTCAAGACAAAAATATCTCTACCGAATTATTACATTCTACAGTCACGCACCCCATAAACCAACTGCATCATTCTGTTACAAAATTACTTGTATAGTTTTTATAAAGGTTAGTTATATCCTCACTATCATTAAATAATCATTTATTACAATCAACATTATTAATCCTTAAATTAAGTTATATGAGAAATTATCTACTTTTATGGAAAACCTATGCCTTAGTATTATTACTTGGGTTTTCATTTTCATCAGGCATTTTTTGCCAAACTCCCGATCCTACTATAACTAAGTTATTTGAAGACACTTATCATCTTTGGGATCTTATGCGAAACGACAAAGGTATTTATCGTGACTCAAAAATTGTTGATGGAGGTAACGACTTTCACCCTGCTTCTGTAGCTAACGTTGGTGTTGGTTTAGTTAGTTTATGTATTGGTGATGCCATGGGCTGGGAAACCAATGCCGCTGATAAGGCTCTTGTTACTTTAAATAGTATGACCGGGCATACACCCGGATTTACCCCTGAAAGGTCAGCCAATGGTTTTTTCAGACATTTTATTAACATGGATACCGGTGTACAGGAATGGAATTCTGAATTCAGTACCATTGATACTGACATATTAATGATAGGGGCTATTTTTGCCAAAAACTATTTCTATGGCAATACAGATATTGCCGCACGTGTTGACGAGTTATGGAACTCAATTGATTTTGTTGATGCTATTGCTGATGCAAGTGCCGGAAATATTTATTTAACCATTAATCAGGATGGTTCTGGCTCAGGAATAACCAAAGTTTACAACGAGTACATGTTAGTTGCCTGGTTAGCTTTAAACGACACTAAAAACAGCACAACGCAAGCTGAAACTTTATGGAATACCTGGTACGGGAATCCTTCAAATCTTCCCAAAAGCACTTATGATGGACACCAGGTACCGACTGATGACCATAATGAATCAAGATTTTTATCGGCTTTCACGCATCAATTTAATTACTACTATATCAATTATTTCCAAAATTCAAGCGAATACATGCAATTGTACACCAATTCAAAAAATGCTGAATTATCTTACTGGTCAAATAAAGGGGCTTCCTACGAATGGGGTAATGGAGCAGGTATAGATGTTGACGGTTACAAAGCCAATAAAATAAATAACAACACGTATGAAACTGTTTCTCCTCATATAATTGGAGGTTACATTCCAATCGAACCTAATTCAAAAAGTCATTTACTTTCTTTATTAAGCAATAATAAAGGAGTTTATACTTTACCGGACGATGCCACTAAAAAAACTTTATGGAGATTTAGTTTAACTAATCCAAGCTGGATTGGTAATAGCATCCAGGGGATTGATCAGTCAACATTATTATATGGTTTAGCTACTTTACCTGAGTATTTAGGAGTAGACTTTTTTAAAACTTATAATGACTTGAATTATAGTGGCGGATCAAATCCGAATGCTCCTGTAGCTGATTTCTCTGCAAGTGCAACCACTGTAACTGAAGGCGATGCTGTTACATTTACTGACCTATCTACCAATACACCAACTTCATGGTCGTGGAGTTTTGCAGGTGGCACGCCAGGTACTTCTACAGCTCAAAATCCATCTATTACCTATAATACTGCCGGAACTTATGAAGTATCGTTAACCGCAACCAATGGTGATGGTTCTGATACGGAAACTAAAACCGGGTACATTACAGTTAACCAAGCATCTTCTTGCCCAACCTATGCTATTGCAGGAACTATCCAGGCTGAAGATTACTGTGATATGTTCGGTGTACAAGGTAACCCGGTTGGTTGGATTGACGCCGGTGACTGGATGGAATATGAAGTTAATGTAGCAGAGGCCGGAGAGTATACTGTTGACGTTATGTTGGCCAGTCCTGATGGTAATGATATCATGGATATTCAAATGGATGGTCAGTCAGTTGGTACATTAAATGTTGCTGCTACAGGCTCATGGAGTACTTATCAGATTCAATCCACAACCGTTACTTTAGCAGCAGGCGCACAAACTTTAAAAATTTATGCAACAACCGGAGGATATAACTTAGACTATTACACCTTTACACTAAATACAGGTGGAGGTACCGAAACATGGAATGAACTTAGTTATGAAGATTTTGAAGGTGGCTGGGGGCAATACACCGATGGTGGAGGTGATGCTTCACTATACACAGGAGGCACCTATGCACATCAAGGTTCTAACGCTGCTGATATTCAAGATAACAGTGGTACAGCTTCTTCATTCACATTAACAAATGGATTAGATGTTTCAGGATATGAGCAAGTAAAAGTAGAGTTCTGGTACAGAGCGGAAAGTATGGATAACAGTAACGAAAACTTTATTGTTGAGTTTTATGATGGTTCTTCATGGA
>NZ_CEXQWX010000120.1:0-18295 GCF_982718395.1 Carboxylicivirga sp. | reverse complement strand
ACTGCTAAATATGAAAATCTAATAGTGGGTCATGCATTGCACAAAATAGGAAGATTCTGATTAAAATGGAAAAGAAAGCATCTCCGGGAAAAGTAAAGCACTTAATGCGGGAATGCATCTTTAACCTGCAAGCTCAGCAGGCATTTCGATATGTCACCTTCCAAGTTGACGTTGATCCGGCATAATCATGATATAATAGCTTGGTTAAAGACATCAATAGCTTACACCTGATTAAAAAGAGACAATTATCTCACCAACGCTTCAATCTGCTGAATCAATACATGAATTACTTTTATATGGATTTCCTGAATTCGATCAGAATAGCCATTGTGAGGTGCACGTATCTCAATATCTGCCATATCGGCAAGCTGGCCACCTGACTTACCAGTTAATGCCACAACCTTCATGTTTTTGGACTTAGCAGCTTCCACTGCATTAATCACATTGGCTGAATTACCACTTGTGCTAATGGCTAATATTACATCGCCTGGCTTACCAACCGCCTCAATATAGCGCGAAAAAATATAATCAAAGCCATAATCGTTACCAACGCAGGTAATATGAGTCGGATCAGAGATAGCGATAGCAGCCAAACCTCGTCGATCATCTCTGAAACGTCCGGTTAGCTCTTCAGCAAAATGCATGGCATCACTCATTGAACCTCCATTGCCACATGAAATAACCTTACCTCCGTCTTTTATCGAATCTGCCATTAATTCAGCAGCAGCCATCATTTTATCCCAATTGCTTTCATCGTTAATAAAACTCGATAAAACCTCCTGTGCTACCTTGAACTCCTGAACTATATCTTCTCGTGTCATAACAATTTATTACGCGGTAAAAGTACAATGGCTTTTCTAAACTTAAAATTTTTTTAAGCTGAAAGGGTTTATATCTTTGAAAAGATACAAGTACAAAATCTATGAAATCAATCCAAAACCGATTATATCAAATAATTTTTGAAGCCGATACTAAAGTTGGTAAACGTTTTGACCTCTTCCTTATTTTTCTTATCCTTTTGAGTATTGCCATTGTCATGCTGGAGAGCGATGATAATCTATTGCCAGAATATAGTAAATGGCTTGTTGTAGCTGAGTGGGTTGTTACAGCATTGTTTACACTTGAATACTTTTTGCGCATTTGGATTGTTGATAAACCACGCAAATATATTTTCTCATTTTTTGGAATAATTGACTTACTGGCGATACTACCGTCTTATTTGGGTCTTTTTATCGGAGGTACTCAAATGTTGATTGTCGTGCGGGCACTGCGCTTAATTCGTGTCTTTAGAATATTGAAACTAACACGCTATGTAAAAGAAGCAAGTGCTCTTTGGTCTGCTTTAGTTACAGCCCGAAACAAGATTGGTGTGTTTTTGTTTGTCGTGCTCATATTGGTCATGATAATGGGTACTGTTATGTACATTATCGAAAATCCTCATAATAATGGATTCCAGAGTATTCCACACAGCGTTTATTGGGCTGTTGTTACGCTTACAACAGTTGGATATGGCGATATAGCGCCAATCACCATGTTTGGAAAATTTATTGCAGGTTGTATCATGATTATTGGTTATGCCATAATTGCTGTGCCAACGGGTATTGTAACAAGCGAGTTGGTAAAGGAAAGTCGTCGTCCGACCAATACTCGAATGTGTCCATCTTGTCTTGAAGAAGGTCATGAAGAAGAAGCTAAGTTTTGTAAGTACTGTGGTCAGTCCTTAGGCTAGGATTTACTCTTCACAATTATTGTTGATAAATCATTTTAAGCTAGATCATAGCTCTTTAAGCTGTGAATAACCTCACTGAATATCCGAGTTTTCTGTTTATTAATGATTACTTATTATCTTTGCATAGGTGCGGATGCAAACAATTAATTGTTGCACAGTTGTCAGGAGTTGAATTTCGTCACTTAGTATTGAGGTAAGTTATTTCAAATCCTGATTTTAAAACCAAAACAAGATGAAGTTTACATTTTCAAAAGTGGCTCGTCATCGTGTATTTCAACACGACCCGATTTATTATGACGAAAAAAAGGAGAAGCGTGAGGAGAGAGAAAGGCGGATAAAGGAGGAGCTTGGCCTTTTGTCTGATAAGGAGAAAGAAGAAGGATACGCCGATCGAATTCGGGGTGGTATGCGACGTCGGATGAAATCACACTATGAAGTAACCAGAAGTGAAAAAAGACGTTCAAATCTTCGTTTGGTAATCATTCTGATTGCCTTGATGATTTTAGGAGTTTACCTGGTTCAGGAAGGCATGGCATGGATGGAAACATTTTTTACTGAATAAACCCAACCTTAGACAATTAACTAACGATAAAGAAGAATCACAACACATGTCAAATGTAATACAGTTATTGCCTGATTCGGTTGCGAACCAAATTGCTGCCGGAGAGGTGATACAACGACCTGCATCGGTTATCAAAGAGCTAATGGAAAACGCGATTGATGCAGGGGCTACCGATGTCCAGGTAATCACCAAAGATGCAGGGAAAAGTCTGATACAAATTATTGATAATGGATGTGGTATGGCAGAGACTGATGCCCGAATGGCGTTTGAACGGCATGCTACATCAAAAATACGTGAGGCTAGTGATTTATTTGCTCTGCGTACTATGGGTTTTCGTGGAGAAGCCTTAGCCTCCATTGCAGCTATTGCACAGGTTGAACTAAAAACCAGAAGAGCAGAAGATGATCTGGGTGTTCAAATTAATATATCAGGTTCAGAGGTAGAATCACAGGAACCTGTTCAATGCCCGGTTGGTAGCCAGTTTTGCGTTAAAAACCTGTTTTATAATGTACCGGCCCGTCGACGTTTTCTTAAAAAGACTTCAACAGAACTGCGCCATATCATAAATGAATTTCAGCGTGTTGCGTTAGCCAATCCTCAGGTCGCACTTACTTTATTGCATAATGACGTACCAATGTTTTCATTACCTGCAGGAAATATTAAACAAAGGGTGGTAAATATGAACGGTAAGCAAATGGGAAATAACCTTATCCCCATTGATACCGACACAGTGATGGTGAAGATTACTGGTTTTATTGGTAAGCCGGAGATGGCAAAAAAAACCATGGGCGATCAGTTTTTCTTTGTGAACAATCGTTATATGAAACATCCATATCTGCATCGAGCAGTGATGGACGCTTACGATAATATCCTTCAACCAGAGACTATACCGGCTTATTTCATTTTTCTGGAAGTGGATCCTCAAATTGTGGATGTTAATATTCATCCAACCAAAACAGAGATAAAATTTGAAGACGAGCGTGCCATATGGCAAATATTAAGCGCCGCCATCCGTGAAAGTCTAGGTAAGTTCAATATGATGCCATCTATTGATTTTGATACAACAGATCAGGTTCATATTCCTGTAGGTAGCAACGATGCTGAATTAGTTGAACCAACAGTGGAGGTTAATCCCTTTTATAATCCCTTCGAAGAGGAGAAAAGGCAAAGCACAAATAATTATGGAGGCGGTGAAACTACTACTTTTCAATCAAAAGCATCAGCTCAGGGTTGGGATCAGCTATACGCAGATAGCCCAGGCAGCGAACTGCCAGACTTCTCGGCTTTAGCTAATTCCGAAATGGGAAAAGCCGAACAACCATTCGAAGAACAAACACCAGAGCCTGTTCAGCAAACCATCTTATCTTCGGGTGGAAGTGAAGAGGCAAGTAACAATACGCGTTTCTTTCAGTTGAAGAATCGGTATATTCTTACATCTGTGAAGTCGGGATTGATGATGATTGATCAAAAAAGAGCGCACGAGCGTATTGTTTTTGAAGGCTTTATCAGAACCTTACAAAGTGGCGCTTCCCTGTCGCAAAAGAGTCTTTTCCCTGAGGAACTGAATTTTGGTCCTGAAGAAATGAGTATGATCAATGAACTAATACCTGACTTACTCACTTTAGGTTTAGAATTGGAGCAGTGCAGTGATGAATCATTCAAGGTGTTATCAACACCAGCCGGTTTGGAACATGTTTCTGCAGCTCAATTGATTGATGGTATTTTAACCGATTTTAGAGATGGTGAAGTTGATCTGCAAAAAGAAGTAACCGAGCAAATTGCTACCTCTATGGCACAAAGGGCGGCTATTCCTTATGGAAAGCAATTGTCAGCCTTGGAAATGGGCGAGCTATTTGATCAGCTGTTTGCTTGCCAGGTACCAAATTTTTCGCCATCAGGCAAGACAATCATTTCCATTATGGATTTGGATGAGATGCAAAAACGCTTTATCTAACTAATGTCATTTTGACAGAACGATAAGACAGGTGTAATAACAAAAGACCGGCTTACGCGTTAATTTATTAAGAATAACAAATTGGCATCGAAGTTGTAGCCAATGCGAAGTAACCAAAAATTAAAGAGATGAACTATCGTCCATCACCTTTCGCAGGATTACCTCCTGTAACCAAAAACTTGTTAATCATTAATGCCTTATTTCTACTGGCCACTTGGGTTGTTAGAAACACATTTGGTGTTGATCTTAACAGTTATCTTGGTTTATATTTCCCACTATCAGAAAATTTTCACCCGGCGCAATTCGGAACCTACATGTTTATGCATGCCGATTTGATGCATTTGTTCTTTAATATGTTTGCGCTTTTTATGTTTGGGCGCGTATTAGAAACCTACTGGGGACCTAAGAAATTTTTCTTGTATTATATCATCACAGGGGTTGGAGCGGCAGTTATTCAATTGATTTTTAAATACATTGATTACAATAGCGCTATTTCATTACTAACAGAAGAGCAAGTTGCTATAGTATTCGAACAAGGAGCACAAGCTTTACGTGAATATAAAAACTTTACCAATCCAGATATGGCAAAGTTTAATATTGTATTAAACAGTTCGATGGTAGGAGCCTCCGGTGCAGTGTTTGGCATCTTGTTGGCATTTGGCATGTTATTCCCCAATACAGAGTTGATGCTATTATTCCCTCCAATTCCTATTAAAGCCAAATACTTTGTGATAATATATGGTGTAGTTGAGCTATTTATGGGTGTAGCCAACTTCTCATTTGATAATGTGGCACATTGGGCACATTTGGGTGGTATGATTTTTGGTTTTATCTTAATCAAATATTGGGATAAAAAAGGCTTATAAAAATTAAGTAATGGGAATACTAGACGAAATAAAGCAATCGTACAAGCAAGGTGGAGCTTTAATTAAATTGATTTATATCAATATTGCTGTATTTGTAATATTACGTCTTCTTCAGATACCTTTCAGCCTAGGCTTAGGTAGTTTAGGTGATTTTTCTTTGTTAACTTGGTTATCCACACCCGCGGATTTAACTGCTTTGTTGTTTAAACCTTGGACACTGTTAACATATATGTTTGTGCACTATGACTTTTTGCACATTCTGTTCAACATGCTGTATTTATATTGGTTTGGAAGGATTTTTCTTGAATTTCTGAATCCTCGCCAATTATTAGGTGTCTATATTCTTGGAGGTTTGACAGGTGTTCTCTTTTACCTTGTAAGTTATAATCTGATTCCTATTTTTCAGGAGCAAGTACCAATTGCTATTTTGATGGGGGCATCTGGTTCTGTTATGGCAATACTATTTGCCATTGCCCGATATGCACCTGAACATAAAATGCACCTGTTGTTTTTTGGGGCTGTTCGCCTTAAATATATTGCTTTGATTGCCTTGATACTTGATTTAATCAGTATTCCTCAATTGGAGAATACTGGTGGTATAATTACCCACCTTGGCGGCGCTGCATTTGGTTATCTTTATGGATCATCTATTTCAAAAGGAACAGATATGACATTAGGATTTAATCGTTTGATGGATCGGCTTGTTGCCTGGTTCAAACCAAAATCAAGGCTTAAGGTAACGCATCGTCGACCAATGACAGATATGGAATTTAATGCGCGTAAGATTAATCAACAAAAAGAAATTGATCGTATCTTAGAGAAAATCAAAGCCAGTGGCTATGATAGTTTAAGCAAAGAAGAAAAGCAAACATTGTTTGACGCCAGTAAATAACCAGCCTTGTTACGACGTTTTTTCAAATCAATAGTGACCATCATTAGCCTTATTGCGGCGGGAGTGTTACTATTCTCTGTCCTAACAGCCTATATTAGTCCCGAGCGTATTTCGGTATTGGCATTTATGGGCTATGGATTTCCTTTATTTTGGTTTGTTAATTTTCTATTATTCGCATTTTGGCTGGTTAAGCGGCGTTGGCAATTTTTAATTCCCTTAATTGCTATCATTATTACCTGGTCACAGTGGAGTCATACCTTCCGGTGGAAAACTGTCGAAATGGATTCCACAGAAATGTCGCGACCACTTAAGGTCATGAGTTTTAATGCACGCATGTTCGATTATTACCAATGGATTGGTGATAATACCAATGAGAAGATTTTTGATCTTATACGAAAAGAAAACCCGGATATATTGTGTATTCAAGAGTTTGTTACATCAAAGTACAAAGAATCCTATGACGAAAACTACATTCAGCGTCGATTAAATCAGCTCCGTTATAAGCATATTGAGTACCACTCGGGAAGTAACCACAGACGCAATTTTGGCCTGGTCACATTTAGTAAATATCCGATTGTTGAAAAACACAGCCTAAAGTTTGAGCACTCTAACAACTTTAGCATATATACTGATATAAAAGTCGATAAAAAGCGGATTCGTATTTTCAACAACCATCTCGAATCGATCAAATTTAATAAGCAACAACTCAACTTCCTAGACAGTTTAAACTATCAGGATAAGAAAGATCGTAACGAAAAAATAAAGGAGATCAGTCATAAATTAAGTACTGCATTCGAGCACCGGGCCACCCAGGCCGAAACCATTGGTCAATACATTGCCAATTCACCTTACCCGCCTATTGTTTGCGGAGATTTTAATGATACACCGGTATCATATGTATATCGTAAGATGCGCGGCAAGTTAAAGGATGCTTTTGTTGAATCGGGGCGAGGCTTTGGTGGAACTTATAATGGCCCGCTGCCTTCATTCCGTATTGATTTTATCTTTCATGATAAACAATTTAACTCTTATAATTTCAATCGCATAAAGGTTGATTTATCTGATCATTATCCGATTATAACAACAATTGATCTAAGCCCTGAGGGAACTGAGGCAAACAAATGAACCATTATCCGGCTAGAAGTTCGCGGTGTATTTTTCAATGCACATAGCGATGTTTTAATGAATCAGGCCTTAACTATTTAGTTAAAATAAATTTCGAGAATGAAACACTACATGACTAAATAGTTATTGACCATTTAAGAACTAAAATCAACCTTAACTAAATAGTCATGACAAAAAACAAGAGTAAAATACCCGATAATTATTTAGTCACGATATTAAAAAATAACAAAACCCAACTACATAGTACTTCCACTTGCAGTTGGGTTTAATCTATTAGTTGACGTGGATTTGCAATTGTGCCTTTTAGCTATATTCTTTTAACACCGATTACAAATCGGCACTCGCAAATTAGGCTCCATCCTTACTTCTCAATCTCCACAAGTAAGAAAGAGCGTCCTTCAACTTTTACGGTTTCTCCGGCCAACGATACTTTTTTACCATTTATTACATCTAGTCCTTCCGCGACATCTCCAATCACCTCATCTTTAAAAGGCAGGATATTAACATCTTTGGCTTCTGAGTTTTTATTCATGATCAACATCACAACTGTTTCATCGTCATAACGGAATAAAGTATAAAGACCATTGGCATGCGTAGGGGCAAAGTGCTTTAAGCAGCCGTTATGAACAGCATCGGACGTTTTACGCCAGTTTAACAATGTCTTGGTAAATTGCTGAGCTTCTTTCTGATCAGCAGTTAAACCTTCACTGGTAAAGGCATTGACTGTGTGATCGTCCCAACCACCTGGGTATTCAGCGCGTATTTCTCCATGAGAATCAGAATTAGGATTCGTCATCAATATCTCTGTTCCGTAATAAATCTGTGGAATACCACGCGTTACAGCAATGTAGGCCATACCCATTTTGAACATATCAAAGTCTTCATTAATCTGTGTGTAGAAACGGTTCATATCATGGTTATCGGGGAAAGTAACCAGCTGTGAAGGATCAGCATATAAATGGTCATCAGCTAATGTTTGATATAACTTCACCAGACCTTGTCCCCACTGGCTGTCATCTTCATTTAAAGCCTTAACCAACGCCTCTTGCAACGGGAAATCAAAAACGCCCGGCATGTATGACACATAACCATCCGCATTGATCTTATCTTTTTGCCAATAAGCAACAATGGCTGGATTGGTACTCCACTCCTCACCCACAATATTAAAATTTGGATACTCTTCCATTACTCGGCGTGTCCACTCGCTCATAAATTCCTTGTCAGGATAAGGATATGTATCCATGCGGATTCCATCCAGATCAGCATATTCAATCCACCAAATGGTATTGTAGATCAGGTAATCGGCCATTAAGGGATTGCGCTGATTTAAATCAGGCATTGACTCCACAAACCAACCGTCGGCATGATTGCGCTTATCGTAATCAGTGGCATATGGATCCATATTGCTTTCGCGCAAATGAGTAGTTACCTGCCATCCATCCTGAAAATTCAACCAGTCATCAGTGGGTAAGTCATTCATCCACCAATGCTCGGAACCACAGTGGTTCATAATCATATCAATCACTAGTTTCATATCGCGCTTCTTCAGTTCTTTTGATAATCTCACATAATCATCATTGGTACCGTGACGTGCATCCGTCTTGTAAAAATCAGTAATCGCATAGCCGTGATACGAACCACTTTTCATATCATTCTCCATCACCGGATTCAACCACAAAGTGGTGTAGCCCATGTCTTCGATGTAATCCAGACTCTGAATAATACCAGCTAAATCACCGCCGTGGCGTCCAAAATCATCAGAACGGTTAAGCCCTTCTTTCATACCTTCTACCTCATCGTTGGAAGTATCCCCATTCACAAAACGGTCAGGCGTAATCAGGTACATCACATCAGAAGTATTATAACCTTGGCGCATGGCCGAATCTTCTTTGCGTTGCTTTAACTCATACTTATAGGTCAGTACAGTTTTATTTTTGCGCTTAAAAGCAATATCAAAGCTACCGGCTTTAACTTCCTTATCAATATTGAGGTATAAAAACAGATAGTTGGGTGATTTAACATGAACCGTGCGCTCCAAAGAAACGCCATCGAAATTAATCTCGGGACGCAATTCGGAGATACCTTCTCCATAAACCAATAATTGTAACTCAGGATTTTCCATGCCAGCCCACCAGAAAGCAGGCTCTAATCGGTCAATCTTATAGGCGGCCGATGCTGAAATACTTGAAACAAGTAGTATAGTAGCCAATAATAATCTGAATGTTTTCATATTACAGTATTAAGTTTCTAATTGATTTCTTCAAAAGTTAATTGGCGAAGTATGGTGTTGCCAATTGGCACCAGCCGTACCTGCTCTTCTGTTGTGGTTTCTTTATTATAAAGAGTTCCTTCGAGATACATGCTTGTACCCCATCCGAAACTTGCACCACTATTGACCAACCTGAATTCACTTCCCGAATACACCCACTTCTCAGCATTATCAGCTGATTCATACATCACATTTCGAAAATCATTTATTTCGAAATCCTTCACGGACTTTTCTTCTCCATTTAATGGCAAGGCATAAGCAAGCGGACCATTGCTGAAATAAACATCTCCTGCCAAATCAGTTTGTTTTTGCGTAGATGCTTCAAACTTAATTTCCAGACTTTCTGTGCCATTCCAGACTTTATTTATGGTAATCCAGCCAGCTTCATCAGCTATATATTCTCCGGGAATATTAATTGAATAAGCTGTTGCCCAACCTGGCTTTCTGAGCTTTAGTTCCATTTCAAGCGGCTCAGACACTTCAATACTAAATCTTGATTCCAGATTAAATGGATAATCAGATACTTCTGAAACAGAAACCCTGATTCCATTTATAGTATCATTCAGTTGGCTGGCCCCATAAAGTGTTTTTGCCAAACCCTTATCGGTTTTCATCCACATGGCTTTGACGTAGTACGGAAAGATACGACCGGCATTAGGCACACAACATACCGCTACATCCTGGTGGGCCGGTGAATATTTATACCTTGTCTCAGGATGATCCTTTTTCTTGTTATCATCAGGCTGAAGCTCTCCAACCATCGAAGAAGAATTATCCGTTTTGCAATACGCAATAGAACTTTCGTGCGGATGGCGTGCAGCCTGAGCAGCATTAAACAGGATCCATTCGATACGGTCACCCCATTGTGATTCACCTGTTTTCTGCAATAGATGCGTATACGAATCTAACAATTCATGAATGGAGCAATATTCATAACCTGTTAAAGAGGCATCGGCATGACGTTCAGCCACCCATTCATCACCGATAGGACCTCCAGTTGGTGTGAGACACGAGTCGAGTTTTATCAAATAAGCTGACAAAGCTTTCTTCAGATACTCGTTACCGGTGGCATAATACGATGTCAATAACGAACGAAGATGCTCATAAGTATGCACTCCATGGCCTTTGAACTTGTATTTCGGATCCAGCAGATTATCAACATGAATATCCACTTCACTCAACTCGTACTTGTTATAATCTTCAAACAGCCAAACGGCATAATCCAGATATATTTCTTTGTTGGTGTGATGGTACAGGCGATCGAGTACATCGGTAAACATTAGTCCATGACCAACCCCGGCATATGGTTTTTCTACATCAAAAGGTTTTGAATCGCCTATGGGATAAGCCTTCATCGTAACAGCCACTGCTTTTTCAATAGCCTCTAAAACAGATTGTTTTCCTGTCGACTCATAGTAAGCCAGTAATACCCGAAACAGTGAAGCCTGTGCCCAAAGTTCACCATTCTCACCACTGAAATTATAACGCAAGTCAGGCGCATAAATCCCCATGTAACCATCCTCATCCTGGTAAGAAAGCAGTTGCTCTGTAATCTGGTGGCATTTATTGATATATTCCTGATTACCTGTCAAAAAGGCATTATGAAATAAGCCATCGCGCCAGTTCGATTGTGTTTCACTGTTCCACCAAAGGTATTGCACTTCCCAATCGGCATCCTGACCGATCGTTCCCACATCTTTTGATTTCACTTTTTTAGTCAGACGATCGGCTCCGTAAATATCATCCTCGATAATCAAATCCGGAACCAACTGATCCAAATAACCTACAAAGCCTTCTTCCAGATCGTGCTTCATCTGATTAAGCATCCAACCTTGCGGTTTAATGGTGCCAAGGTCTAACCAATGCATCTCTTGTTTCACAATGCGGACTTTATCAAAGCGCCTCTTCTCAACCTTTTCTGACTTGGAACAACTTGCAAATAAACATGCCATAAACAGTAATATTGATAGTAACTTCAGATTTCTCATCACTTTACATTTTTATATAATCCCTGACAAAATAATTTCCCAGACCTTCCTTCTCCATCCATCCACTTAAAACTTTATGTGCTTGTTTCGATATCTTTTTATAATCAGTATGATGATAGACATTGGTGGTTTCATCCGGATCATTTTTCAGATCAAAAAGAATGCGGTATTCTTCATCACCAAACTGACTGATAATGTATTTATAATCACCAAAACGCACCATTCGGCCATTAAAGTTTTCGGAAAAGACATAATCAAATCCTCCAGCACTACCTGTACAATTGGCTTTAAAACTCTTCCCGTCAAAATCTGTCGATGATTCAATCCCACAGAAATCAAGCATTGTTGGCAACAAATCAACACTGCCAACAAAAGAAGTGTTATCATCTGTCTGTGCTTCAATCTTGGACGGATATTTTATGATTAAAGGTGTTTTAGCTGACTCTTCGTAAAAGATCGTTTTGGCAATTAATCCGTGACTTCCCATCATCTCCCCGTGGTCAGCAGTAAATATCACCAATGTATTATCTTCTAACCCACTGTCTTTAATAGCTTTCAAAACATGACCAACCTGCCGGTCCGTATTTTCCATCAACAACTGATAAGTAGCGATATACTGACGCCATTCCGTTTCTGTCCGATCAGCTAAATCTTTAAACATATAATCATTGGAATCAATCATTCCGTCCACATATTCTACAGAATGATTTTCAGGTAACTGCGGTCGCTCCTGAAATCGCAGATAGGGTTCACTATCATCGCGGCAGAAGAAGATTGCATCTGCATAACTGGCTCCTTTTAATTTTCCTCCTAAAACTTTACAGATATCATGCGGATTAATCAGGGAAAGGGTCAAATAAAATGGCTTATTATGCTCCTGTTGAATAAACTCTGCGGCATCGCTTGTAAATACAGGATCATAAGCAGAACCTTCACCCAACATCCCGCCACCGGTATATTTCATACTGCCAAAATTATCGATACCTCGCCAACCGTACCCGCCAGCATGTTCTTTACCAAAGAATGCCGTATTGTAACCGTTTTCTTTAAAGATTTCACCCATCGTTTTTGCATCCTGCTTAATGGGCAATTCGCCAATGGTGTGATGATAAATCTCCTCATTATCAACCAAACCGTGATTATGCGGCATCAAACCAGTGTAAAAACTTGCTCGTGCAGGACAACACAATGGAAATGAGCTATAACTGTTTTCAAATCGCATCCCCTCGGATGCCAGCTTATCAATGTTTGGTGTCTCAATTCCGTTGGCATAATCACCAGAACCATCCACTATACGCGTTGACCACTGATCAACAACGATAAAAACAACATTTGGACGCTCCTGAGCATTCAGTAAACTAAGACTGAAAACAATTATGAAAATAGATATAACAGACTTCATACATTAACTCGTTTTAATTTCACCTCTGATTCTTTCTGAGCATAAACTCCAAAGGTATATGTAAGCGTTTCCACCAGGCATCTTCTGTATGAGGCTCTCCCTCAAACTTCTCAGACTTGAAACTTTTGTCCTTCACAAAACCATGTTTTACCATCATTCTATCAACTTTCAACTGATATGGCTCATACAAGGCATCAAGCGTGGCAGTACCATAATCAAAGTAAATGCGATGCGTTTTAGGATTGGGTAAGTTCTGTGCTAGATAATTGAGTACAATACCTTCAGTTGCCGGCCAGTGTGTACTCATACAAACAGCTCCTCCAAATATTCCTGGGTATTCACAGATAGCATAAGCACTGATTAAACCTCCCATACTTGAACCCATAATAAAGGTATTTGCTTTATCAGCCTTAGTGCTGTAATGACTATCGACAAAAGGCTTTAGCTCACGAACGATAAAACGTAAATAATTATCGGCCAATAAACCATGCTCCGATTCTACAGGATTATTATACACTTCTTCTTTATTGAGGATCTCCTGTTGTCTATCTTTTGAAATCATCTCCCACGAGCGTTGTGGAAAATACTCTGAATTACGCTTATCGCCGTTGTTCCAAATGCCAACAACGATACAATCACGTATGCGCCTATTTTTAGTTAAAGTATTGATAACTTCATCAACGCCCCATTCCTGATTATTCCAGGTGGTTGACGCATCAAACAGCATCTGACCGTCATGCATATACAATACGGCGTATTGCTTATCGGCAGAATACGCATCAGGTAACCAGATATCTACATTTCGGGCATCGACAAATTCTGATTGGAATAAAGCGTGACGTACCACTTTACCGGCTGAGACCTTAACATCTTGTGCTTGCATGTTGGCCAGTATTGAAACAAAGAATAACAGTAAGACTATTCGCATGACAATTTGAATTAATATCGCCACATAAAATGAACATGTAAGTTCATGACGATTGATTACATTGTCAAATCAAAATAAACAAAGCAGTTAAAGCAATTTTTACGGACAAACAACCAAGATTGAGGTACAAACAGCAAGTGTTAGGTTCTGCCCTGCTCTTATATATGAACTTTTGTCCATAGAAAATGACCGTCTGTCCTTAAAATAAGTTGAACCCGATATAATTATGTAATTTGGTCGTACATTAACAACATATGCAAATACTCGCAAACAATACCGCGCTATTGGCAAGGCTTATCAACAACCGATGGTTTCAACACATTGGTTACTGGGTGGCTTTTGTCCTCTTTTTTGCTTTTGCCTGGGGCACTCACGATGATAATTATTTCAAAACCTTAAGCGTTGAACTCATCAACCTACCAATAAAGGTCGCGCTGGTCTATGCTGTCATCTATTTCTTATTCCCACGTTTTCTGTTTAAGGGTAAGATCTGGTCATTCATTGTCCTTTTCTTGTTAGTGATTTTAATGGCAGCCATCCTTCAACGCATTAATGACAACCTGATTATTGTTGATACTTTTTTTCCGGAATGGAGCAAAGAACCAACGCTTAACATTGTGCACCTGGTTCGTGGAGCCGTCAACATCAGTTCCGTTCTGGCCATTCCAATGACGGTGAAAGTCATGGAGCATCTTTCAAATGTTCAACAACGGGAACAAACACTTGCAAAAGATAAGCTGGAAGCAGAGTTAATCTTCCTGAAAAACCAGGTTCAACCGCATTTCCTGTTTAATACACTCAATAGCCTGTACGCTTTAATTCTTAAGAAATCGGATCAATCGCTGGAAGTCCTTCTAAAACTATCGGAGTTATTGCGCTATATGTTATATGAAACTAATGTACCGCAAGTTCTGCTCAACAAAGAAATTGACAGCCTTAAAAGCTATATCGAACTGGAGAAAATCCGATATGGTAACCGGGTTGATATCAGCATCAACATTTGGGGAGACACTAATGGCTATAGAATTGCGCCCATGCTGATTATTCCATTCCTTGAAAACAGTTTTAAGCACAGCACCCGTGGTTTTAACGGGATGGCCTGGATAACCATTGAACTCGGCTGTAAGGATGATGGTCATATGATTTTAAAGGTGGAGAACAGTATTCCTGAAATCAAAACGGAATCACCGGCCGCCAGTGGAATTGGCTTAAATAATGTGCAACGACGCCTTAATTTATTATACAAGGATAACTACGAGCTAAAGATAAATCCGAATGAAGATTCTTATCTTGTTGTATTAAAACTTAAACTCAACAAACGATGAGTAAAATAAGGTGTTTGATTGTTGATGATGAAGAATTGGCTGTTGATATTATTGCTGAATACATTCGTAGACTTGACAACCTGGAGTTGGAGGGAACTTGCAACAATGCCATGGACGCGCTTCAGTTTATGAACGAACAAACCATTGATTTGCTTTTTCTGGATATTCAAATGCCAGGTCTTACTGGTTTGGAATTAATTCGTAGCATGCCCAAGCGACCCGAGGTGATTTTTACCACTGCCTATTCGGAGTATGCCCTCGAAGGCTTTGAACTGGAAGCCCTCGACTACCTTGTAAAACCAATTCCCTTCGAACGGTTTATTAAAGCGATCAACCGTTATTTCAAACTTCATCAGAAAAAAGAGATACCTCAAACTACCAGAGATACACCTTCCAATGCCTTCATCTTTGTCAAATCAGAAAAGATGATGGTTAAAATAATACTGCGCGAAATCAATTACATCGAAAGCATCCGTAATTATGTATCAATATACCTAACTAATGGAAGGGAAATTGTAACAATGAATACCATCAGTAATATTGAAGAACGCCTGCCTGAAACTTTATTTCTCAGAATTCATCGCTCATTTATTATCAATATCGATAAAATTGAAAGTTATATGTGTGGCAGTGTAAAAATTGCCGGGCAGAACATTCCAATAGGCAGAAACTATAAAGGCAAGATTCAATTAATATTAAATAAAAATAGTATTGACTAATCCGGTGATACATTCATTTTCTACAACTAACCCAATTTCCTATCTTTGCGCCAAAAGAACAGGTCATGACAAGAAAGGAGCTTACTCAGGTTTTTGATGCATTTGACCAGATGCATATTTTAATTATTGGCGATGTAATGGTTGATTCTTATCTCTGGGGTGACGTTAATCGCATATCACCAGAAGCTCCTGTGCCAATATTAGCGACCAGTGAGAGAGAAAACCGACTGGGAGGTGCGGCAAACGTAGCATTGAATATTCAGTCTTTAGGGGCAAAGCCTATTCTCTGTTCGGTAATTGCCAACGACGAAGCTGGTGAAACATTCAGACAACTACTTTCAGAAAATAACTTACCTGAACAAGGTATTATCTCAGCCAGTCAACGAAAAACAACAGTTAAGACACGTATCATCAGTCAAAATCAACACTTATTAAGGATTGATGAAGAAGAGAATGGTCCCCTAAATGCAAAATTGGAACAAAAACTTCAGTCGCATATTGAGGATTTGCTGAATACCTATAAGATTGATGCCATCATATTTGAAGACTATGATAAAGGGGTGCTAACACCATCAACAATTGCAAACGCAGTTAAATTAGCACAGGATAAAGGCATTCCAACGCTTGTGGATCCTAAAAAACGTAACTTCCTCGAATACGGAAATGTCACATTCTTCAAACCTAATTTGAAGGAATTTAGGGAGGGTGCCAAAATAGAAGTAAATGGTAGCGATCAGAATGCCTTAAAAATAGCAGCCCGCAAGTTTGTTAAAGAACAAAACATCAGACACTTTATGGTTACCATGGCCGAGAAAGGAGTAATGATTTTAAATGAGCAAAAGCATTATTTCATACCAGCAGAAGTAAGGGACATTGCAGATGTGTCAGGTGCAGGCGATACGGTTATAAGCGTGAGTGCTTTATGCCTGGCTTCGGGCTTAAGTGAAAAATTAGTAGCTGGTATTGCCAATATGGCCGGTGGACTTGTTTGCGAACACTCGGGTGTTGTTCCCATTGACAAACAAGAATTATTAGACGAGTGCTTCGAGAAACTCACTAGTTAGGCTCAAAAAAATTGAAACATCAGGTATTTTTCTGCGTAGCTAAGCTATATATTTGAGAAAATTTTATCTTTGGCTTTCAGAACAAAAAATACCATTTTGTAGCCCTTAAATTCAACATTAAAAAACACCTTAATATGGCAAAAATAATTGCTCTTGCAAATCAAAAAGGAGGAGTTGGAAAAACAACTACAGCAATAAATCTGGCTGCAAGTCTGGCTGTATTAGAACATAAAGTGCTAATTGTAGATGCTGATCCTCAGGCTAATGCCACTTCAGGTCTTGGATTTGATTTGCGAGAAGTTGAAAATAGCATTTACGAGTGTATCGTTGATGGAACAGATCCTAAGGAAGCTACATTGGAAACCGAAATTGAGCATTTACATGTATTGCCATCACACATTGATTTGGTAGGTGCCGAAATTGAGATGTTGAATTTGCCAGATCGCGAGAAGGTATTGAGCAAAGTATTGGAACAAGTGCGTGATGCTTACGATTTTATTTTAATAGATTGTTCTCCATCGCTTGGATTAATCACTGTAAATGCATTAACTGCTGCCGACTCGGTTATTATTCCTGTGCAATGCGAATACTTTGCCCTTGAAGGACTTGGTAAGTTATTAAATACAATAAAGATCATCCAAAGTCGTTTAAATCCTGAACTGGAAATTGAAGGCTTCCTTTTAACGATGTTCGATTCACGTCTAAACCTTTCAAATCAGGTTGTGGAAGAAGTACAACGTCATTTCCAGGATATGGTTTTCGAAACTCTGGTATCGCGTAACATTAAACTGAGTGAAGCTCCAAGTTATGGAAAAGCTGTTGTAATGTATGACGCAACTTCAAAAGGAGCAGTTAATTACCTTAATCTGGCACGGGAACTTTTAAAGAAAAACAATCTGGCTGTTAAAAACTAAGCAGACAAACAAATAATAGATATTAACGGGAATTAGAAAGATGGCAAGAAAGAACGCTTTAGGACGTGGATTGGGAGCATTAATTGAAAATGCAGATGAAGTAACTCAAAAAAGAGAGACGAAGCCTGCTGCATCAATTAATGAGATAGATATTAACAAGATTGAAGTTAATCCCTGGCAACCACGTACCAAGTTTGATCAGGAGCGTTTAAACGAACTTTCTGAATCTATCAAACAAATTGGTATTGTTCAGCCATTGACCCTTCGTAAAATTGGTCCGGATAAATACCAGTTAATTGCAGGGGAACGTCGTTTCAGGGCTTCTAAATTGGCAGGGTTAACCAAAGTACCTGCTTATGTAAGAACGGCTGATGATGATACGATGCTAGAGATGGCACTGGTTGAGAATATTCAGCGTGAAGATCTTGACCCGATTGAAGTAGCTATTAGTTATCAGCGACTAATTGAAGAGTGTAATCTGACTCAGGAAAGCATGTCAGAACGAGTTGGTAAAAAACGATCAACAATTGCCAACTACCTGCGATTGCTTAAATTACC
>NZ_CEXQWX010000119.1:0-18301 GCF_982718395.1 Carboxylicivirga sp. | reverse complement strand
GGATCGGTTAGTTCTGATGTTTCAGTTACAGCTAACTGGGATGGTACTCCTGTAGGCGCATTTAGTGCAATGATTGGAGTTGTTAATGAGAGTACTAATTTCTATCCGGATATAACAGGAACACTTTCAGTTAATAGCATGATTATTGCAGCTGGAGCTAATGTTGTGATATCAGTCGGAGGAACATTAAATATTTCTGATTTATTTGAATTACAGTCTTCAAATGATCCGTCAACAGGTAATGCAACTTTTCTTAATAATGGAACTCTAAATCTTAATCCGGGTTCAGAGGTGAAGATTCACCAGCAAATAAGTTCAGAACCGTATGATTATTTTATTTCGAGTCCGGTATCTGGAGCCACTCCTCAGAGTATTGGCATTAATGGAAATGCTTATCAATTTGTTCCTGATACGAGATGGGTCACAATGAATGCAACTGACCAGTTTAATAGTGCGGAGGGCTATTCTGTTTGGTCAACTGCCGGAACTGATCTTGTGTTCTCAGGTTCAATTAATAATGCATCTTCATATAACTTAAATTGTGAAAGGGTAACATCTCCATATAATAACTACGGATGGAACTTACTTGGTAATCCTTATCCTGCAGCTATTGACTGGAATGCATTAACAAAATCTTCAGAAATGTATGATCATTTTTATATGAGGATAATCGATACTGGACAATATGGTGTATATAATGGTTCGGGTGATGTCAATCTTGATCCTGATAATCCAAGTCATATTCCAAGTCTTCATGCTGTGTGGGTGCAGGTTGATATTAATGAAACAAGTGGAAGTGTTACAATCCCCAAAGCGGCACAGCGAACATCAAGATACACTTATCTGAAGTCTGAAAAGAAAAAAATGCCGGGAGTTAGGTTAAGCGGCGTAAATTCTGATAATAAAAAGGATGAAACGCTTATCGCTTTCTCAAGTGAGGTCTCTAGTGGTTCTGGTACATACAAGTCTGAAAAACGGTTTGTGTCAAAAGATAATTCATTACTGGAACTATATACAATTGATTCATCTGATGAATTAGCCATTAATGCTTATGATGATTTTGAAGGTGGACGCGCAATTAATATTGGTTACAAGGCAGACAAAGATGGAACTTACTTTATTGAGTTGTCTGCTTTAGAAAATTTTTCTGAAGATGTTGAAATAAAGCTTGAAGAAATTAAGAATGATAGTAGTACGACAACGATTATGCTTCCAGGTGATAGGTATGAGTTCGAAACGACAGCAGGTAAAAACAATGGTAGGTTTGTGATTCATGTTACACCAAGTGTTACAACAAATGTAGGAGGTCTTCTAATTAATGATATTCATGTTTATAATCAGAATGAAGATATATACATTCAACTTCCTGATTTGAAAGAACCAAAGCTGGAACTATATGATATTGGAGGAAAGAAACTATTGCAAACATCTCTTAATTCAAATGTGTTAAATAAAGTTTTGGCACCACAAAATGGTGTTATACTTCTAAAAGTTATTGCAAAAGAAGGGGTATTTACACACAAGTTATTTATTAAGTAGTTATATTTGCGAGTATTAGTAATGGAATTAAAAAATAAAAAGAAATATTGCAGCCCCGAATTAGAGGTTTATCAGATTGATAAGGAAATATCACTCGTATTGATGACAAGTGAGACAGAACCACCTGATCCTCCAAGAGGAGCGGCAGCGCAACAATCACCGAGTTCTTTCGAAGATAATCCTTTTGATGAGAGTAATTTAAAATAAAAGAATAAAGGCGACCAATGGTCGCCTTTATTCTTTTATCGTTTATACCTTTACATGGTTACTTGCCAGGTGTCTTCCAGGTTATTTTTCCAATCACTGAATTTTTCGTTTCCACCACGTACTTTCCAATCAGAATCAACAGTTAGTTTTGAGCTGATACCTCCTCTCGGGTTACATATCATGGTAACACGGATTCGTTCAGGATCGTAAACCTCTATCAGGTGGTCGTAAAAAACATTGATTAAACGTTCATAAGAGACCGTGATATTTCGCAGGTGATGAACGTACTCCTTTAACGACTTTAGCTCTATAATTCGCTTTTTTGGATAAAAGGTGATGAATACGTCAGCAAAGTCAGGCTGGTTTTTTACACCCAGAAAAGTAAACTCAGGTATCTTAATTTTAATTTCATAAGCCTGACCTGTTGGGTTCGGCAATGACTTTAAGATAGAAGAGTCAATTTCTTTGTAAGTCAATACTTTTTGTTCCATTAAAAAATAATTTCGGTTAATGTTTTGCTTTTTTGAAACAGCAAAAATAATCATTTAAACAATACCATTCTTTCTTATTAAAAGATATCATGGTATTATAATTCTGGAAATGACATATCTGGGATAATTGAAGTTTGATACAAGCTAAGGGCCATTTCAAACACTTTAATCGTATTTATCGTCATTTTTGGTTAATTTTGCGCCCGAAAAAACAAATTAACAGTGGGACGATCACGAAAAAGCAAACCTCTTTTAAAAAAGGTAACTGTAACAGATGTAGCAGCAGAAGGAAAGGCCATGTGCCGTGTTGAAGACAGGGTGGTTTTTGTTCAAAAGACGGTACCTGGTGATGTAGTTGATGTTCAGGTAACAAAAAAACGAAGAAACTACTATGAGGGATTTCCGGTATATTTTCATGAATATAGTTCAATACGTCAAGAGCCATTCTGTGAGCATTTCGGTGTTTGTGGAGGTTGCAAATGGCAGGCTTTGCCCTACGAGCATCAATTGAAATATAAGGAACGTGAGGTACTTAATAACTTACTACGTATCGGTAAGGTAGATCTGCCAGAAACAATGCCTATACTGGGTTCTGAAAAAACTGAGTTTTATCGCAATAAGTTAGAGTTTACTTTTTCCAATAACAGATGGTTATCGGAGGAGGAGTTGAAAAGCGAACAACCAATTGAACATCGCAATGGAGTAGGATTTCATATTCCGGGGATGTTCGATAAGGTTGAAGATGTGAAGAAATGCCACCTGCAAAAAGATCCATCTAATGCAATTCGTCTCGCCATAAAAGAATTTGCTTTAAATAATGGCCTGACGTTTTTTGATCTTAAAAAACAGGAAGGCTTTTTACGTACATTGATTATTCGGACTGCAACAACTGGTGAGTTAATGGTTATCCTGACACTTTTCCATGAGGATAAGGCAAACAGAGAAGCATTATTGAACCATTTGATTGATCTATTCCCG
The DNA here is from genome assembly GCF_982718395.1 of Carboxylicivirga sp. Lineage (NCBI taxonomy): Bacteria > Pseudomonadati > Bacteroidota > Bacteroidia > Marinilabiliales > Marinilabiliaceae > Carboxylicivirga > Carboxylicivirga sp. The sequence continues at coordinate 15,086 of NZ_CEXQWX010000119.1, read as the reverse complement.
GAAATTACATCGTTGATGTATGTTATCAATTCAAAAAAGAATGATACCATAACCGATCAGGATATAATTCTTTACAGTGGTCGTGATCATATTTTTGAAGAGATGGAAGGTTTGAAATTTAAGATTGGCCCTAAATCTTTTTATCAGACTAATTCAGAACAGGCGTATGAGTTATATAAAATAACCCGGGATTTTGCCAATATTAAATCGAATGAGGTAGTCTATGATCTTTATACTGGTACGGGCACAATAGCTAATTTCGTGGCTGCTCAGGCTAAAAAAGTTATTGGGGTTGAATATGTTCCTGAAGCCATTGAAGATGCGAAAGTAAACTCTGAGCTTAACCAGATTGATAATACTTCCTTCTTTGCCGGAGATATGAAGGATGTCCTAAATTTTGACTTTATTAAAAAACAGGGACATCCCGATGTGATGATAGTAGATCCGCCAAGAGCAGGTATGCATGCAGATGTTGTTCAGACTATATTAACAACTGCTCCAGACCGCATTGTTTATGTAAGTTGTAATTCAGCAACGCAGGCAAGGGATTTAAATCTTCTTGACGTGCGATACAGGGTTACAAAGGTTCAACCTGTTGATATGTTTCCGCATACACATCATGTTGAAAATGTTGTTTTGTTAGAACGGAAATAGAAATAAACGACCAATATTAGTTGTAAAAGGAGTAGATAATTGCTCCTTTTATTTTTTATATCTCCTCGAGAATCTGTCCCGCAGGTACCTGTTCCAGCTGTTTCTTTTGACGTTTGCTGGCAATATATTGCATCCACCTTGATATTAACTGAGATTTATTCAACCAAAATATTAGGTTATTCATGGTACCTGGAATACAGATAACTTTTCTGTTATCCAGATTCATAAGGGATGCATCTACCACTTTCTCAACAGGAGTCCATAAAAAGTCAGGTACATGATTTACGAATTCTGCTTTACGGCGAATGGACGTATGAAATGCTGTTGGTGTAAAGCCCGGGCTTAGTGCCTGAATCTTGATACCATAACGCGAAACTTCACTTTGAAGTGTTTGCGAAAACTTAATAATAGCAGCCTTGGTCGTTGTGTACATCACACTGCCTGGTAACTCCATAAATGCAGCTAAGGAGGCCAGGTTAATGACATATCCCGACTGCTGTTTAATCATAGTTGGTAATACAGCTTTACTAAATCGTATGGTACTTGTCAGGTGTACGTTTAACATTCTTAGCTGTTCTTCAAGCGAGATTTCCATAAAGAAACCTGCCAAACCAAAACCAGCATTGTTAATGAGTAGTTTGATGTTATTCAGTTGACAAATGTGTTTTTCAACTTTTGAAATGTCTTCTTCTTTCGATAAATCAGCAACTATATATTGAACTTTTACATTTGACTCTTTACTTAAATAATCAGATAGCTCCTTGAGTTTTGTTTCACGGCGGGCGATCAGTAATAATTCATATCCTTTTTGTGCCAGTTTAATTGCAAAAGTCTTTCCTATTCCACTGGTGGGTCCGGTGATTACAGCAAGGTTATTTGGTTGGGTGGTTGTTTTCAATTTAGTTTCTTTTTTTCTTATACAAATATAGATAATATGAGTTAGTGTATGCTGCTAATATCAGACCATATGTATGAACTATCGTTTTTAATGAACGAATGAGGATAGTTTTTTAGTACTGACTTATCAAATAATCTTTTCATATGTTCTGCAACAGGTGATTTTTGTTTACCTTCATTGTGGCATATTTTTTGAAAATTATACCTGAAACAAGTAACTAACTGACTAAAATTGAATATTATGAGAATAAGTAAGCAAAATGAAATACTTCTGTTTCGAGGATTATCGACCTTTTTACTTTTTTGTTTTTTCTTCGTAGTAAATGGTCAAACAGATGTAAAGCAATTTAAAAAAGTAGTACAGGAAGACAGTACTTTGCTAAATGGATTGGCTGGCTATGATGCCGCCGTCAGAAAAGATATTTTAATTACTGCACAACATCCTGAAGTTCTGACGAAGATGAAGAGTATGCAGCAGGAATCAAGAGCTGCTTTTGAGAAAATCATAGAAAAATTAGATCGTGATACCCAGTTTGGTATATACGAGCTAAGTCGTTATCCTGATTTAATTAAGGAATTGACAGTTCAGGGAAAACCTAAGAAAAGTGATGTGCAAAACATTATTTTGTCTTATCCTGAAGAAATTCATGAGGCTGCATTAAAATATGGGCGTAGGCAATATAAAATCTTGTCATCAATTGACCATTTAAATGATAAAACAAAGCAGGATTTTGAAACTTTAATCTCGAAGTATGATGATGCATATCAATCAAGTATTAGACGATTGATTGATACACCGGAGATATTATCTACAATGGCAGATAACCTTGAGTTTACACGTCTGGCTGGTAGTGTCTATCAGAAATATCCATCTGAAATGGATTCGAAACTTGAAGAGTTGCATAATAAGATTAAAGATCAGAAAGCAAAAGAGTTAGCTGATTACGAAAAGAAATTAGAGGAAGATCCGGAAGCATACCAGGAGATGCTTGATGCTGCTGAGCAGTTTGCTTCAGAAGAAATGGCTAATAAGAATATTACCGATCCGGTAACACAAGAGGTTGAGGTAGTTAATGTTAATCATTATTCTTATTGGTATGGTTATCCACATTGGTACGGTTATCCGTATTGGCGACCTTATCCTTGGTATTATCATACTGGTTTTTACTATGGTCGTGGCGGCAGGATCGTATTTATAGGAATGCCTTCATATTGGTATGTAGGATGGCACCATCGTTATTATCCGAACAGATATCCTCACCTATCATATCATTATTATCGTCATTCGCACAGACATCCACGTTCGTATTATAATTTTAATCGAACAGTAAATGTTAATATCAATAATAATATCAATATTGACAGAGCTAACCTGGCAAGGATCGATAATAACCGAGGGAAGATCATTCCTAAACAATGGCCAAATGAAAGGCCGGCTGTTCGACCAGGAACACAACCTGCTCAGCGTCCGACAACGAGACCTGCAACGCGCCCAACGACCCGTCCAACAACAAGACCGGAAGCGCGTCCAAGTCAGCCAAGTCAGAGACCTGCGACTCAGCCTGCAACAAGGCCTTCTACGCGACCTTCAACGCCGACGACCAGACCAGCAACACGTCCGACCAGTCCATCGGTAAGGTATAATAACTATCGTTCGAATGAGAGCTTCAGGCAGAATTGGAGTAGACCTTCAACACCAACTACACGGCCGGCAGCAAGACCTGCAACAAGGCCAGCTGGCAGAGGTAGATAGATGATTTAAGTTTAAAAGACTTGAAAATTAATATAAACACAGACTGATTATGAAACGAATAATGTTTTTAGCTATTGTAGCCATGATTTTTACAGCTTGTTCATCAGTTCGAACAACTGCAGACTGGGATCCTTCAGCAGATTTCAGAGGATATCAGTCATTTAATTTTAGTAAAAGCTTTGACGAAATTAAAGTCAATGATTTGGATAAACGCAGGATTAAGAATGCGATTAAGACAGAGATGGAGAAACGAGGTTATGTATTATCTGAGCAACCTGATCTTTTAGTAAATGGCTATGTTACGGCTGTTGAAAAAACAGTTGTTACTAACACCCATTATGGTGGTTATGGACCTTATTTCTATGGTTGGGGCGGATGGTATACTTCAACTGACGTTAATAAATATAAAGAAGGTACTCTGCTTGTGAGTTTAATAGATGTTCGTAAAAAGCAACTTATTTGGGAAGGAAGAGCCGAAGGAATCGTCCAGCCGTCAGGAGGTGAGAGGCGAACAAAATCAACCAATGATCTGATTGAGCAGTTATTCTGGAAATACCCTATTAAATAGCAATATAGCCAATGAATAATAAAGTCCGTAACTTTTTGGTTACGGATTTTTTTTGTCTAATGCCATGGTGCTTACCGGTAAAGTAACACAGTTGTTAAGGCTTTGTTAATAGAAAGCGCCTATTGAACCACTTCAGAATTATTGTGTTTGAGACGTAGTAGTTTTCTTAACAATGCAAAAGAAAAGATTCTGTATATGAATTTAATAACAAGAATAGGGCTGTTGCTATTTTTATTCAATATATCAGCATGGTCTCAAAAGCACAATAACATGATAGAAGTGAAATATGTAATGGACCCATATTGTGGGTGGTGTTATGGAAACAGTGAGAATATTTCCTGGCTTAAAGAACAACTTCAGGAGCGAGCTAATATTGAAATTATGGTTGGAGGAATGTGGCTTGGAGCAAATGCACCTGTTGGAGGGGAGGAACTTAATCATTTTATCAAAACTCACTCACCACGAATGGAAAAGGTTACTGGTGCAGTTGTAGGGCAAGGTTTTTATAATTTGGTTAATAATCCGGAATACACCTTCAGTAGTTTGGAACCTTCAGCCGCAATTGTACTAGTTAAACAATTGGCTCCGGAGAAGTCATTACAGTTTGCAAAGGAGGTGCAAAAAGCCATCTTTTTAAATGGTAATCCTTTGGATAAGTTGGAGTCCTACATTCCCGTTTTAAAGCAACTAAACATCGATGAAATGCAGTTTTCCAATATGTGGATGAAGCCTGATAATATTAAAGCTACAGAGGCAGAGTTTGATGCTTCAGGCAGTTTGGCAAGAAGTTATCCAACATTATTGGTTGAGGTTGATGGAGAAATAATCCCCTTTGTTTCAGGATATTTCAATAAAAATGAAGTACTTGCAAAAGTTGAAGAACTAATTAAACAATAGCGATATGAGAAGAAATTTAGATTTAGGATTACTTGTTTTAAGATTATCGATTGGATTATTAATGCTGTTGCATGGACTTGCTAAACTTTCAGGACTTGGATTTATCAAAGGCATGCTTAGTGAAGCTGGTTTACCTGCTTTTATTGCTTATGGTGTATATCTTGGTGAGATAGTAGCTCCCTTATTAATCATTGTTGGCTTCCGAGCGCGATTGGCAACGTTGGTTTATGTATTTAATGTACTTACAGCTATTTTCCTTGTACATTCAGGTGATATCTTTACATTAAATCAGCATGGTGGTTGGGGAATAGAATTGTTAGGCTTATACCTGTTTGGAGCACTTACACTGTTCTTTACCGGAGCGGGTAAACTATCAATTTCGTCTGGTAACCGGTGGGACTAAACTTCTGGAAGATTAATATATAAAAGCTGTTCAGCCTGTGCCGGACAGCTTTTTATTTATATCTAACGCAAATTAATGAAGCTATTTTGGACATAAGTATACCTGCAAGGATGAAAAGCAGGGGAAATTTATCCCAACTAACTTAATCTGCCTTTGTAATCTTCATAACCAAATTCCTTCACCACCTTCAATCCTTTATTGTCGTTCCAAATGGCAATAGAAGGATGAGGTACACCATTAAACATGGTGGTTTTAACCATGGTGTAATGAATCATATCTTCAAAAATAATTTGATCTCCAACTTTGAGCTCATTATCGAATGACCAATATTCCATAAAGTCACCAGCCAGACAACTGTTACCTCCAAGTCTGTAATGATATTTCCCTTCTGTAATTCCCTGATCGGCACCCGTTACTTTGGGTTGATATGGCATCTCCAAACAATCGGGCATATGCGCTGTAAACGATACATCAAGTATCGCTGTTCGGATGCCTTTGTTTTCAACAATATCAATAACCGAAGAAACCAAATCACCAGTTTCCCAGGCAAAGGCACTTCCCGGCTCCAGAATGATGTGAAAGTTCCACTTCTCCTTAAAAGCTTTCAAAAGTTGTATTAAATGTTCGGTGTTGTATCCTTTGCGGGTCATAAGGTGACCACCGCCCATATTAAGCCATTTGATTTGCGGCAAGTATGTTGCAAATTTATCTTCAACAGCATTTAAAGTATTCTCAAGATCGTATGATGACGATTCGCATAAAGTATGAAAATGTAAACCTTCAATTTCCCGTGGCAAAACATCTGGAAGCTGTTCAGCAATAACTCCAAGTCGTGAACCCGGTGCACATGGATTATATAAATCGGTTTCTACATCGCTGAACTGCGGATTGATTCTCAAACCGGCAGAAATCTTATCAGGATGTTGTTTCAGATTTGTTTTAAAGGCTTCGAATTGAGATAAAGAGTTAAAAGTAATATGACTGCTATAGCGCATCAGTTCCTTAAAATCCTCTTTTTTGTATGCGGGAGAGTAGGTATGGGCTTTTGACCCCATTTCCTCAAAAGCAAGCCTGGCTTCATGAATGGAACTGGCCGTTGCTTTTGGAATATACTCTGTAACTATCGGAAAGGCACTCCACATCGAGAAGGCCTTAAATGCCATTATAATTTCAATCCCTGCCTGATCCTGAACCGATTTAATCAGTTTAAGGTTGTTACGAAACAATTGCTCGTCCAGCACATAGCAAGGCGTTTTTATCTTTGAGTAATCAATAGGCATGACGATTGATTTTTTCGCAAATAAACAAAAAAAAGTGGTGAGGTGGAGGTTGCTAAAAATGTTTTTTTATACGCAAACGTTTGAAATTTTTAAGTTTGGGAAAGGGCTTATTATAAGAGTATTATTAGTGTATATTCGTCTTTTGTAAAAGAAATTAAGTGATAAAATTGTCTGAAATATGCGTAAGATGAAATCAATAAATCGAGTTATTCTGTTGCTAAGCATTGGTAGCATGTGTATAGTTGGTTGTGTTAAGAAAAATTTACCCGATGAGTTTCTTAACGAACAAATAACCCAATCCATCCACTTTTTTGAAAATGCGTTTGACAAAGAAGAAGGTATTTATCTTTCCGATGTGGACGAAAAAGGTAAGGTAACAGGAGATGATATTCATACGGTTGCTTTCAGCCGAATGCTTTATGGACTCTCTTATGTGTCGGTTTCTAATCCTGATTATCTACAGAGAGCTAATAGAATGGCCGGATTTCAGATAAGTAATATGATTGGTAACGATAGTTTGGGTACTTATTTTATTCCAACAATAAATGGTGAAGAGCAATCTGTCGGAGACTATCTTGATATTTGGCAGCAGGCTTATGGCCTTTGTGGACTATCAGAGTTATACAGAGTTGGGAATAACCCAGACTTATTACCTTTTATCAGGAAAAATGCCAGTTTGTTGATAAAGCGCTTCAGGGATGAAGAGAACGGAGGTTTTTACGCCGATTATAAAATAGGAGAGGGTGGTGTTTCTGGTTCGAAAACGTTGCAATCGCTCATGTACCCGATTACTGCTTTTATGGGTAATTTATGGCTGGCCGATATCGACAACAGGGAAGTGTATGAAAAAGTAATAAAAGAACACTTGGATATAGCTTATAAAGCGGTATGGAATGATTCTTTGGGATGGGTCAACCTGCGTTTTAATGACAGGTGGGAACCTGTTTTTTCGGATTCAGATGTGGTTTCGCCCGGACATAATTTTCAATTTGCGGCCTTACTTTTACGCAGCAAGAACTGGTCTTTTTTATCAAGCGAAGAAAGACGTAATTATCAATCTTTAGCAAGGAGAATAATTCAGACAACATTAAATAAACCGATTTGGAGTCCTAAAGGGATAGGAGATGGTTTTTTTGAAAACATCAATCCGCACAATAACCAGGTTGTATCAAAGTATAAATCGTGGTGGCAACATTGTGAAGCACTTATTGCTTTATCGTTTGTAAAGGAGGAATATCAATCAGAGTTTAAGCAGATCTATGATTTTTATTTTAACACATTTATTGATAAAGAATTGGGTGGTGAATGGGCTAAGGTAGACGAAAACAATAATCCGGTAATTGAACCTAAAGGCCAAAGAGGTAAGTCAGTCTATCACCATATTGAATTAATTCGTTTTCTCAGGGAAGCTGACTTGAAATAGGATATCTATCTAAGAATAAAAAAGCCGAACAGCAATTGTGGTTGTTCGGCTTTTTTGACTTTTGTTTTTATGGCTAATGAATGTTATTCTCCGCTTTTACCGTAGTTGGGAAGTACACGTGCACTAGGATCGTTAACATCGCAGTTGTCCCATTCCTTGTTTGGCATCCAGAAATCTTTAACATTTTGACTTCGGCCAGCAAAGTGTTGTTCAAATATCTCACGATACATCAATGATTCTTTTGAAATTGGAGTGGCGTGCTCGTATTTTGCCTTTTTTGCTTCAAACACTTCGTCACTATACATATCCTCTGCATAAGCTTTTAAGTAATCAACCACACTGTGGCCAACTGCGTCTGAGAAAGCCGCTTTTTCGCGATAAAGAATATCTTTAGGCAAATAGTCACCTTCAAAGGCTTTACGCAGTAAGTATTTTCCAATGCCAGTGAAGTTCATTTTTTTCTCCGGCTGAATACTCATCACATATTCTACAAAATCCAGGTCACCAAAAGGAACGCGGGCTTCCAGTCCGTTACAGGAGATGCTTCTATCTGCGCGTAATACGTCATACATATAAATCTCTTTCAGGCGCTTTTCAGCTTCCTTTTGAAAAGCATCAGGTGTTGGAGCAAAGTCAGTGTATTTATAACCGAAAATCTCATCACTGATTTCACCGGTCATCAACACTTTGATATCGGTATTTTCAGATACATATTTACACACCATATACATCCCCATTGATGCGCGGATGGTTGTAATATCATAGGTTTCGATGCAATAAATCAGATGACTTAATGAATCAAAAATATCTTGTTTCTTAAACAATACCTCTGTATGATCGGCCCCCAGATAGTCAGCAACAATTTGAGCATACTTGGTATCAATCGGATCATCTTCAATACCTACTGCAAAGGTGCGGATAGGCTTATCCAGCATGCGAGCTCCAACTGCACAAACCAAACTGGAATCCAGACCACCACTTAGCAGGAATCCAACAGGTACATCAGCGTGTAAGCGCTTTTCAATACCTTTGGTCAGGTAATGGTTGATGTTCATAAAGATCTCATCCTGTTCGTGGTCGACAAACTTTTCAACCTTGGCAATGTCACGATATTGCTTGATAGATTCACCATCGTAATAATGTCCTGGAGGAAATGGTTTAACATCGTCACACATCTCAATTAAAGACTTCATTTCGCTGGCAAACATGATTTCACCCTCTTTAGAGTGACCATAGAACAATGGGCGAATACCAATTGGATCTCTGGCTGCAAAGTATTTTTTAGCTACCGAATCATAAATGACAAATACAAATTCTGCATCTAATGCTTTAGCCGTTTCTTCAATTCCTTTTTCCAGAAACAGGGGAATGATTACTTCACAATCGCTGGTTGATTTGAACTCAAATGATTGCTCATAATTAGCTCGCAGCGCATTGTAATTGTATACTTCTCCATTACATACTAAATTAATGTGCTTATAAACTAAAGGCTGATTACCATTTGCAGAAACGTCCATGATGCTTAAGCGATGGAATCCCATCCATCCGTCATCTTCAAAATCTCTTGTAATCGAGTTATCCGGTCCTCTGTATTGGATCTTCTTAAACTCGCGGGCAAACTTCAGTTTGTCCATTTTGTCGCTTCCTGTATAAACTGCAAATCCACACATGACAATTAATGTTTTTAGTTAGTAATGGAGTAATTTGTTTGTAATTCTGGTTCAAAAGTAATAAAATAAAATTAAATACCAAATAAAAATGTCAAATAGTAAGTAAGATAATTCAAAACATTACGAATTGATACTTGAGTTGTGTTGATCTTTTGTAATCATTGATCAATGGTAATCGACCACCGGATATCGGCTTGTAACTACAAAGTATTGATGTTTGACCAATGGTGCTTGAAGTTCAACCAAGTGGTTGAGAGTTAATAATTGGTGGAATATTGTCAATAACGACTGGTCGAGAACCAATAAGCCATGGTTGATTGGTATCCTTTAGTGGTTTGATATTAACCAGCGATGGAAAACTATCAATAAGGACTGGTTGATTGACAAGAAGGGTTGGATGATTGTTGTCCTTTAATGGTCGAGAGCTAATAATTGATGGGCAAGTACCAATAACGATTGAAAATTGTCAATAATGATGGGCTGAGGGGCAATACGCGTTGAAAAATATGAATACTGATTGGCAAAGTACTAAAATGTATTATCAACAGCCATCAAAGTTAAGGATCGTATCTTTATTTCCGCTACGTCAATAAAGATACGATCCTTAAGTAGACTTTCAGAAAAAAAGCTGTCTGGTCCGACAGCTTTTAATTCTCAAATATTATAATTCAATATCTACATCTTGTTGTTCAACCCATGGCAGGCCGAGTTTGTTTAGCTGCTCCATAAACGGATCAGGATTAAACTCCTCCACATTAAATACACCGGGTTTTTTCCATAATCCCTGTAAGTACATCATTGCACCAATTGTAGCAGGTACACCGGTTGTATAGCTTACACCCTGAGCACCCGTTTCGTTATAGGCATCCTGATGTTTACAATTATTATATACGTAGTAAGTTTTTTCCTTACCTTCTTTCATACCTCTTATCCTGCACCCAATGGATGTTTCACCAGTGTAGTTTTCACCCAGATCACCAGGATCAGGCAAAACAGCTTTCAGGAATTGGATTGGAACAATTTCTTTACCCTCATACATGATAGGCTCGATACCTGCCATACCAATATTCTGTATCACACGCAGGTGTGTTAAATATTCCTGACCAAAAGTCATCCAGAAACGGGCACGTTTTAATGAAGGAAAGTTCTTAGTTAAAGATTCCAGTTCTTCATGATAAATAAGGTATGATTCGCGCTTACCGATATTTGGATAATTTAAGGGCTTGTGAATTTCGTGTGGTTCAGTTTCAACCCACTGGCCATTCTCCCAGTATTTACCTTTTTGGGTTACTTCTCGGATGTTAATTTCCGGATTGAAGTTGGTGGCGAAAGCTTTTCCGTGGTCGCCTCCATTACAGTCAACAATATCCAGATATTGAATCTCGTCGAAATGGTGCTTGGCCGCATGGGCAGTAAAAATGCTTGTTACACCCGGATCGAATCCGCAACCGAGGATGGCTGTAATGCCTGCTTCTTTAAAACGTTCCTGATAAGCCCATTGCCATTTATATTCAAATTTGGCTTCGTCGATAGGCTCGTAATTGGCAGTATCCAGATAAGCTGTTTTAGTCTCCAGACAGGCATCCATAATGGTTAAATCCTGATAAGGTAATGCTACATTAACAACTATATCCGGTTTAAATTTGTTGATCAAATCAACTAATTCAGGAACATTATCGGCATCAACCTGAGCCGTTTTTATGCGGTTGTTTCCGATACGTTCAGCAATAGCATCGCACTTACTTTTGGTACGACTTGCTAACATTATATCGGTAAAAACCTCTGGCAATGATGCCATTTTATGAGCTACAACGGTACCAACACCGCCAGCTCCAATAATTAAAACTTTACCCATTTTAATGAATAGTAATAAAAACGTAACGTTCTGTTTTATTGATATTAAACAGTGTTGCCTTGCGTTCTGAGGCAACTTTGCAAATTGACAAAAAAAATGGAAAACTGGCAATACCAATTTTCATCTTTATCATTTGAATATTAATGCTTAAATGAAATTTGAAATTAAATGCTTATTAAATAGACCAATAGGTCGGCATTTGATTCGTGTTTGGATACGGTTTTAGAAATAATACATTGAAAATAAGGAGGTATTATTGTGTTGTTTGATCTTATTTGCTATTTTTCGGCCGTAAAATTCAAAAGTATATGTTAAGAGTTGGATATTTCCTATTTATAATTAGTGCTTTAGGTCTTTTAACATGCTGCACATCTGGCAATGATAAAAGTTCGAAGGCTAATGAACAGGTTGTCATCGGTTTTTATAATCTTGAAAATTTATTTGATACGATTGACTCTCCTGATGTAAGAGATGAGGAATTTACTCCAGATGGGCGAAAGGAGTGGACAGGTGAGCGCTATTCAGATAAGTTAGCAATGATGACTGAGGTGATCAGTATGCTTGGTGATACTATTGGAGCGCCCGGTCCTGCAATTGTTGGACTTTGTGAAGTAGAAAACAGATTTGTAGTTGAGGAATTGGTTGCCCATGAGAATATTTCTGATTTAGGTTACAATATCGTTCATCAGGATTCGCCGGATAAGCGTGGAATTGATGTGGCATTAATATATCGTCCTGAATTATTTAAAGTAGAAACGGTTAAAGCCATTCCTTTATTAATTTATGACCAGGAAGATAATGAACGAATATATACTCGTGATCAATTATTGGTATCGGGAAAATTACTGACTGAAGAGTTACATATCATTGTTAATCATTGGCCTTCACGTTATGGAGGAGAAGAAAGAAGCCGACCTTCACGTAAAGCAGCTGCTCAGTTATGTCGATCAATAGTCGATTCTTTAAAGACTATTAACAGTGACGCCAAAATTGTGATCATGGGTGACTTAAATGATGATCCACATAATGTCAGTATTAAAGATGAATTGAGAGCAGTAAGTCAGGCAGAATTGCAAGATGGCAATTTATTTAATCCATATGCAGAAAAACATCAGAATGGGGAAGGAACACTTTGCTATCGTGGTGTTTGGAATTTGTTTGACCAGATTATTCTAACACAAAGTTTTTTGGACAATAAAGATGGTTTGCGATTTAAAGGAGCATATGTGCATGATCATGAAATGTTGAAAGAGCAGGAAGGCAAGTACAAAGGCTATCCATTCCGCACTTATGTGGGAAGTCGTTATGATGGTGGATATAGTGACCACTTTCCGGTTTACATTGTGTTAAAGAAATAATATTAGTTTATACCTTTAGTTATGGATGAATGGTCGGGGGCAAAAGTGCCAGCCGGCCATTTATTTATATAAGCCTTTTGACTGAATGTAGTTGAAAACTGCTTCAGGAAGAAGGTAAGGCGTATTCTTTCCTTCACTAATCCACTTTCTGATATCTGACGAGGCAATCTCAATCATTGGCGCATTAGTGAGTTTGCAGTTGAAAGGTAGTGAGCTATTATCAACAACATAACCCGGTCGTGGATAAACTAAAATACGGTGCTCTTTTATAATTTCATCGGCTGATTTCCATTGATCAAGGCGTAATACGTTATCGGCTCCCATTATGATACTGAATGCACAATTGCTATGCTTCTTTTTTAAAGCCTTCAGTGTGTCTATTGTATAAGAAGGTATAGGTAAGCTTAATTCGATATCTTCTGCCCGGTAAGCAGTTTGTTTGTTGGTGGCCAGACTGACCATTTCCAGCCTGATGTTGGCACTAATTAAATGATCGTTCCTTTTAAACGGATTTTGCGGGCTTACCACAAACCATATCTCATCCTGATTTTCAAATTCAAGCATATAATTGGCCAGTGCAAGGTGTCCGATATGAATCGGATTAAAAGAACCGAAGAATAAACCAATTTTTTTCACAGTTACGAATTATTTAAAAATCCGGTTAGCACTTCTTCAGCTGCTAGTAAGGCTTGATCCAGGTTATCATTCACAATAATCCGGTCAAACTCTTTTGAGTAGGTCATCTCTTTTTCAGCTTTGGCAATACGCATTGCAATTTTTTCTTCCGAATCAGTTCCTCTGCTCTGAAGACGTTTTTTTAATTCTTCAATGGATGGAGGTTGGATAAATAAGCTAAGAGCTTTGTGGCCGTACATCTTTTTAATATTGATACCACCAATGACATCAATGTCCAATACAATGTTACGACCTGCTGAGCAGATGCGTTCCACCTCACTTTTCAATGTACCGTAAAAGGTATCTTTATATACTTCTTCCCATTCAAGGAAAGCTTCTTCTTTTATTTTGGCTTTAAATTGATCAGGTGTTAAAAAATAGTATTCTTTACCATCTTGTTCGTTGCCACGTGGGGCACGGCTGGTGGCTGATATTGAGAATTCAAGATCAAATCCTTTTTTGAGCAAGGCTTGTACAATGGTGCTTTTTCCTGCACCTGAAGGCGCAGAAAAGATGATTAGCTTTCCTTGTTTGTCTTTTTTGTTAACAGTTGTGTGATAACAGAAATCTTTCATTTCTTATGGGAGAGTGTGAGTGGCTTACAGAATATTTAGAATTTGTTCTTTTATTTTTTCCAACTCATCCTTCATGCGGATGACAATCTTCTGCAATTCAGCATCGTTGGCTTTGGATCCAAGAGTATTTATTTCACGACCAATTTCCTGTGTGATAAAACCAAGTTTTTTACCAACCGGATTTGCATCCTGAATGGTTTCACTAAAGTATTCGAGATGGTTGCTCAATCGAACCTTTTCTTCTGTTATATCCAGTTTTTCAAGATAAAATATAATCTCCTGTTCAAACCTGTTTTCGTCAATTTTATTGGTTTGACCAAGTTCTTCCAGGTTTTCCCGTATTCTGGTTTTTATCTTTTCAATTCGCTGTTCTTCGTATGCAGGCACCTCTTTCAGTAAAGTATCAATAGTTTCAATACGTTCTTTTATATCTGCCTCAAGAGCCTGACCTTCCCGTTTCCTAAAATCAATTATATCGCCAATTGCATCGTTCAATGTCCTGGTAATAGCTATCCACTCTTCCTCATCTAGTTCAGCCAACTCAACTTTTACAGTGTCGGGCAGTGGCATTATAACTTTTAAATAATCGGTAGAGTTTTCCAGTCCCAATTCATTGGCAACGGCTTTTAATTGCTGGTGGTAATTGGCAATAACCTGTTGATTAACCTTTGTAATTTTGTCAGAAGTGGCTGCTTCAACATAAAAGCTAAGGTCAATCTTGCCACGTGAAAGAGCCTTTCCTAATAAATTTCTTACTTCAATTTCTTTTTCCCGGTATAAGTTTGGTAAGCGAGTGTTTAAGTCTAATTGCTTACTGTTGAGAGATTTAATTTCAATGCTAATTTTTTTATTGGGAAGCTCACAAACTGCTTTCCCATAACCGGTCATCGATTGAATCATAAGTCTTTAAATTTCAAGTAAAGCGCAAAGGTAATCTTTTTCAATTATTAGAGTAAGTAATTGTATAGGATGTCATTCAATCAAAAATATTTTGTCTAAATAATTTACGTAAATATCAAACAATCAAGGATAATTATTTAGAATTTAAAATAATGACTAAGAAATATAGAAAAAGATT
>NZ_CEXQWX010000118.1:0-18554 GCF_982718395.1 Carboxylicivirga sp. | reverse complement strand
TGTTCTCGCCACTTTGCTGCCCGTTTCATTAATCACACTACATCCGATATACATACCGGAATCAGGTAAACAGTTACTAAGATTATACAAGTAATAATGCTCTGGATTTAATGGGCTAAGATCTACAATAGCCTGTATCTTTTTCTTGCGTATTTTTAGAAGAATATCAGACTTTTGAGCTGGTAATATCTGAATATTTGCATTCTCCAATACAATGTTTTGGGATATAAAATTATAAACACCCAGACCTGCGACTTTCAATACATAATCTTGTATTGATTCTCTCAAGTCTGCGTTCTCTCCCCATTTAGTCCCCAACATTGCAATGTTTCTCATCAGCAGATTGTCTTAATATGGCAATTGTACGCAGTTTTCCCCACCTGATAAAATAAAATTGACCACTTGACCTTTTTCTTCCATTAATAAACTGATAAGCAACTTAAAGTCCTTTTATTTTCTTCCCAACGGCATTTACATTCATTGAATTGCTAAACGAAACATGCTTTGGTATTTTATAACTGGACAATTGTGAAGCACAATATTCCTTAACAAATTGCTCATTTATATTTGAATAGCTCTTATCTATAACCAAAGTTGCTTTTATTGCTTCTCCAAGTAAACTATCTTCTGCAGCTTCAATGGTACAATCAATTACTCCATCGATACCGACAATAACCTCTTCAACTTCTTTAGGGCTTATTCGTCGGCCACCCACTTTAATTATTTCTTTCTTGCGTGCAGAGTGAAATATAAATCCATCTTCATCAATAGTAGCCAGGTCTCCTGTATAAAGCCAACCATTCTTAATTGTCTTTGCTGTTTCCTGAGGTTCTTTATAATAACCAAGCATTATATTTTCTCCTTTGGCAATTATTTCTCCAACTTCTCCTTTTTTTATGCTCTCCCCTTTCTCATTTACCACTTTTAATTCCACATCAGGAATACCTTTTCCAAGAGAACCGAGTTTATCATTTAACCTTTCCGGTGGTAAATATGACAAGCGTGCAGTTGCCTCTGTCTGTCCATACATCACATAAAACTTAGTATCAGGTTTTATGCGACAAAACTCTTCTATAAAAGCAGAATGCAACTTCCCACCGGCCTGTGTTACATACTTCAGGTCTGGAAGATCTGCTTTAATGAAACTGTCGGATTTACGCAATAGTATTTGAAAATGACTTGGTACTCCGGCAAATCCTGTGCATTTGTATTTTTTCAGATCATCAATTATTGAACCCAGGAAAATAAAATTGTTGTTTAGAACAATACTACCACCAACTTTTAGGTGCGTGTGTAATAATGACAGCCCATAACAATAAAAGAAAGGTAATACAACCTCCATAATATCATTGCTCGTAAGCTGTAAGTATTCAATGATTGATTTTGTGTTAGCAATAATATTTTGATGAGAAATCATCACTCCTTTAGGCTGGGCAGTAGAACCTGACGTGAAAATAATTTGTGCCAGTTGATTATTTGAACTCACACTATTTTCCCATTTTTTAGATTCTGTTTCGATCAGGATTTTATTCAACACATCTCCATCAATGCAATTATCTACAGCGACATTCAATCGTTTTATTGACCTTACATTCCCTATTACACATTCACTTTCGCACTTATCGACAATCTGTTGAAAGGCTGACTTCTCAATCGTCGGATTAAGAGGAACAACAACATTTCCCGATTTCATAACAGCTAAATAGGAAATGACAAAGAGTTTATCATTTGGAGAAATAAGAATTATATTTTTTCCAATCCCAATGTTTTTCTCAATCCAATAGCTGAACTTCATTACATCTTCAGCCAAACCTGAAAAAGTAACTGTTTCAGAACGACCGACAATAAACTCCTTGTCATTATCAATATGATCTGTCAATAAATAATCTACACAATTCATAACCGTAAATTTAACTGTGAATTGGTGCTCTTCTTAAATAACTTGTAGTCTTTTGCTTACGCTCTAAATTCTTAAATATTCGTAACACTTCTTCCTTACTCATCCCCATCACCTCAGCCACTTCTTTAGGATCGTATTTATTTTCCCAAGCATACCACATTAAATCCATAGATTCAAATGGCATTTGGTAGAAAAATTCTTCTTGTGTTTGAGCGGCTGAATATGTATCTGTAGTTGGCACTCGCTCAATTATTTCGTTTGGAACTCCCAGAGCCGCAGCCAACTCGTAAACCTGCGTTTTATAGAGATGACCTATTGGCATTACATCTGCTCCTCCGTCACCATACTTTACGAAGAAACCTTGTTGCACTTCATGTTTATTTGGAGTACCAATAACAGCATAGTGGCGAGCTTCCGCATGATAGTACAACATGCTCATTCGGCTTCGTTGCTTAAAATTAGATGCTGCAACTATCTGCAGGTATTCATTCATCGGCAATCTTTCAATTCTTTCTGTATCATCTTTAAATATGACAGTCAAATAGAAAATCGGTGGCATATCTGTATTAATAAATTCTTCAGGAATGCCTATTTTCATTTTATCTGTACTCGGATTGTATTCGGGAATTACCCTTTTAACCGCTTCATCACGTCTTTGATAGCAGGCAAAACCTTCCAAAGCTCCGCTTATGTTTTCTTCCAAAACTTCAACACCAAATTTATGTGCCAACTCAAGCGCAAGTTTCTTACTTTCGCTTTCCGAATCTTTTTCAGGAAGCATTATTCCAACTACATTTTTAGCTCCAAAGGCTTTAGCTGCCAATGCTAGTGTAACAGAAGAGTCAATACCTCCGCTTATTCCGACTATCGCACCCCGTCGTCTTAAAACTTTATGAACGTCATTCTCAAGCTTGGAACATATTGTTTCTATGGTGGCATCTACATCCTTAAGCTTAATAACATCCTTTGTAAATTTTTCTTTTGCAAGTGTTTCCATATCATTAGGTTTTCTTTTCAATTGCAGTACGAAACTTACTAAATAAACTTAGTCATTGACATCATTAATTTTGCATTCGTACCAGAGTTAAACAATTGATCTGCTGGTCACCTTTTAAGGTTCAACAGGTTTGGTTTTTATTTTCTTTTTATTGGTTTCTGACCACACCTTCGGTAATTGAACTCTGAGTTAATGGCTGATAATCATTTATAAATTGGTTAATTAATATCTGTGTTGACAGTAGCCCTATTAAGGCCATATTATCAACTTCACTAATTAGATTTCCGTTTTTTAACTTACTAACTAAGCGCCCAACTGTAGTTGAATCAAAAACACCATTTTTAAGTATCTCTATCTCATCAAGATAATGATCAACAAGGCCATTGTTAGCTACTTTGAAGGCATTAGCAACCGGAGCTCTATATGCTTGTTTATGCCTGCTAACTACGCTATCGGGCAACCGTCCCTTCATAAGTTTCTTAAGCAGGTACTTCTCATTCAAACCCTTTATTTTATAATCATCTGGTAATGATGCACAAAATTCAATGATACGATGATCAAGAAATGGATATCTGCCTTCTACCGAATTAGCCATCGCTACTCGATCGCCCTGAGAAGACAACAGGTATCCTGACATAAATATGGTAGACTCGATATATTGTGCCTTATTCAGAGAAGTATAATCACTCAATTTATTATTTACCAGATCGGCATATTCTTTTACCGGATCATAATCCTTAAGTTCATCTTTCAGGTTCGCTGATAAATGCCCTAATAGACCGGTACTGTTCTTCCAGCGAAGCAAATGCGAGTATACTGGAGAATCTGTTTTTTCCAGTTGATAACCAAAGAACATTTTGAGCATACCAGGTGGAGCATTACGTAACTGCGGGATATATGGATAAAGTTTTCGCAAAAGAAGCGGTCTTAGCCGCGAATCAGGTTCCTTTGCCCAAAATTGTCGTATAATTGCTTCTTTAAAAACATTATAACCACCAAGGTTTTCGTCAGCTCCTTCTCCTGTAATGACAACTTTTATCCCATTCTCATGTACCAGTTGTGATAGCTTCATCATCGGGATTGGTGAAGTTCTCAACAATGGTGTTTCAGCATGCCAAACGGCTTTCTCAAGAAGCTCTGGTATGTCTAAATTATTACAAGTCACCGAAGCATGGCGCGTATTAAAATAACGCGCTACTTCCTTTTGATAGATGGACTCATCAAAATCCTTTTCCTGAAAACCAATCGCAAAAGTATTAAGAGCTTCAGGCTGAACCATATTTATATATGAAGTGGTAACACTCGAATCAAGCCCGCCACTTAAATAGGCCGCCACTTGCACATCAGATCGTAACCTTAATCGTATTGCATCCTTAAATAAGGAAGAAAACTCCTCCCCGGCTTCTTCAATTGTGCCGGCAAACCGCTCTTGTCTGTTAAATGAAAGTTCCCAATAGGACTTTATAGTTAATTTACCAGATTCATAGATCAGATAATGACCAGGAGGGACCTCAAAAACATTATTAAATACTGTTTCTGGTGTCAATGTTGTCCAAAAAGTAAGTATCTGTTTCAGCCCTTTAATATTAAGTGAAGGTCTGAATGAAGGAAACTCAAGTAGGCTTTTTAGCTCAGATGCATAAATAAAATGATTATCAAACTGAGAATAAAAAAGTGGCCTGATGCCCGTCCTGTCACGAGCCATAAACAGACTTTGCCGCTTTTCATCCCATATACTAAATGCAAACTGACCGTTTAGTTTCGATAAACAATCTTTACCAAACTCTTCATACATATGTAAGACAACCTCAGTATCGCAATTAGTTTTTAGTCGATGCCCACGTTTAATCAGATCTTCTCTTAATTCAGGATAGTTAAAAACTTCACCATTGTATGCAATCCATAGATTGCCATCTTCATTACACAATGGTTGTTGTCCTCCTGACAAATCAATTATACTTAGGCGAACACTTCCCATGCAACATTGATCTGTAAGATACAAACCCATTTCATCCGGTCCCCGATGAATGATACGATTAAGCATCCGATTCATAGTCTCCTTCGAATTAAGTGAAGACCTTATTCTTCCGGCATTGACAAAACCGACAATTCCACACATAATTAGGGATGGATTTGATTATTAAAATTCAGAACAATATTATTAACTGGCAACAGCCACTTTACTTTTCACATAAGCAGCAATACGCTCCACACTACCAAAATTTTCTTCCTGTAAATCTGCATCTTCTGCAACCACACCAAATTCTGATTCAAGAAAACTAATTAGTCCCAACAGAGCCATTGAATCAAATATCCCCTCATCAAAGATCATCGTTTCATCTTTAATTATCTCTGGATCAGTAAAAGTAGTTTCCGCAATAAAATCTCGAATCTTGTCTTTCATACACTTAAGTTTTCACACATTAATATCATCAACACTTAATTAAAATCTTATATCCTCATTGTAAAACGTGATGCTCTAGAGTCTGAATATTTTAATACTATTTTTAACACCACCTCATCAATAAATTGTGATCTCCTATCTTTAAATGGTCTTTATCAAATTTACACAATAAAAAAATGCACTTGGGAATACTTTGTCCAAGTGCATTTTTTTTTAGATCAATGATCTATTTTTTTCAATAAAACAGCTTTTTAGATAACATCAAAAGCTCAATATAATTTTAATATTTTCTTAACCTCATTAAAGATCACAAAGATGGCTCAATGGTTATTTCTTCATAAACTTCACTTGTGCCTGTCCGGTTTCCAGCATTACAACGGCAATATAAACTCCAGGTCGTAATACATTTACATTTATCGGGCGTCCTGCTTTTGGTCTGTCCCTACCAAGTACAACTTTGCCATCGATGCTATAAATAATCAGTTGTCTGGCCTCACCACTGAAGTTTAGGTAAATTTCAGAATCAGCCGGGCTTGGATAAACAACCAATTTATTAATTGGCTTATCATCATCTACATCATTACTAACATCCAATGTATAATGGTAAGCCATTTTTAAGTAGTTCTTCCAGGTTTCCGATTGAGAATCATAATAAGATATTGATTCTTCCGTCTTCAAGCCATCTTCATTGTATGAAAAACGATCAATACGGCTTGCTTCCCAATTATTCAAACCTGTATCCCAAATCTCATATTGTATCTCTATTAAATCACCATTGGTACTAAATCTCTTGGTCTGACAGTTTTTCTTCACCCAACTATCTGAAGCAGAATTCCATACTTCATTTATTACTAAAGATGTATTTGCTTCTGAATCATCAATAGTTGCACGGCGAACGTTATTCCATTCTTGCGCCTGAGCATCCCAGTCAATTATCATTTCTGTTTTCACGTTATTGGAAAGGTATTCGTGAATGTATTCTAACTCATCCTCCCAAGCGCTTGTTTCTTTATTATATGACTGGTTATTAACCTGGAGTAAATTATCGTTACCGTCGTACATACACTCATACTTCCAGTAAGATTCCCATTGATTTGAGATCGAATTCCATCTCGTAGTCTCGTATGACAACAACGCTCCTGATGAACTATACTCCTGTATCTGCTTCCAATTATTTACCCAGGAGTTGTTATTTGCCCATTCTGAATAATTAATATCAAGATATCCGTTGTCCGCGCTATTTTCGTATCGCTTCTTCCAGGTTTTTTTCCAGGTTGATCCTACCTGATTCCATTCACTTTTCTCTTTTTCCCAAGTTGATTGGTCAATATTTGAGAAAGTTGTCATAGACAAGTTTGACCATGTGCCTCCGTTAAAGTCAAACGTTTTGATATCATTAATTTCTTGACCGATATATGAATATTCATCCTTGGAATCCAGATTCCAAGAACTATTATTACCTGTATATATATATATGGAATCTAATCTATAATAGGAATCTCCAGATGAATCAAAAATTCCCTGTTCCTGGTACTTTGCTCGCTCTCCAACTTCCTGTGCAGAAACACACAGGACACTAGCCACATAGGCTATAGCCACCATCACAATACGCCTCATTAAATCAATTTTTTGGGTGTTACTCCATTTATTACGAGGCAAAATTAAAATAGTTATAGTTCATCACAAATACGCCCTCCTTCACACCATTAAATTTGACTTTGATGGAAGAAAATATAACGTTAGTCAAAAAGCTACTCTTGCCGTATTATGATTAGTTAAAGCGGTTTGCCTGAAACATTTTGAAAAACAGAAAAGCATTGAAATGCAAGAAAGAATCCTAAAGTATAAACAATCAAGACTATAAAAATATTTTTTGATAAAAAGAGAATGTTTACACATTCTTCTACATGACTGAACAACAATTTTTTACAAAATCCATCAATTTAGAATGATTCTATATTATCAAAACAAGAACAATTATTCTCATTTTTTTTGTAAAAATCGATGCTTTTACAAATAGGAATTTAGTAAACAACAATACTGCGAGGAATCTTGATATAATCATAGGCCGAAGAACCTAAAATGTAATGTATTTGTAAGGCTATGCTGTTTCAAATTTTCCTAAAGAATGATGTACCTGAAAAGATAGTCAGCCAAAAACAAATTGACCGGTTGGAAGAGTTATATCAAAATAATATCATGAAATGCGATTCTCTAAATTCTTCTTATTAATCTATAGTAACAAAGACACCAGATCATATGACCTGTCAATAAAGTTTAGATAGAAAGTTATTGACAGAGCTCGTTAACCAACACACCTAAGTATAACAACAGTTTACTTTCTTAGTACCATAAAGCACTATCAACTATAGATTACTGACCAGTTTCTTGTCAAGTTCTCTATAACGGCTATTTTGAGGTTTAAATTCAGGAACCAATTCTTTCATTCGGCTAACCAAAAGTAAATCCTTCTCTACTCTAAGAGCAAATAACATTTCCTTAAGTTTTTCATCAATGAAGTGATAATCGTATTGTCGGACTTTACCAATCATTATTTTTTCATGATAGGTAGGTAAATTATTCTCTTTAGAGGCAAGTAGTTCTTCATACAGTTTTTCACCTGGTCTCAAGCCCGTAAATACAATTTTTATGTCCTCATCCAGTTTCAATCCAGACAGGCGTATCATCTCTGTAGCAAGATCTACTATTTTAACGGGCTCTCCCATATCAAATACGAATATTTCGCCACCCTTTCCCATAAAACCGGCTTCCAATACTAATTGGCAGGCCTCTGGGATTGTCATAAAGTAACGTGTTATTTCCTTATGAGTGACAGTAACTGGTCCTCCACTCTCAATTTGCTTTTTGAACAATGGCACAACCGATCCATTGGAACCCAATACATTTCCGAAACGAGTAGTTATGAACGCAGTTGATACATTAGACAATTGAGACAGTGCCTGAATGTATATCTCACAAATCCGTTTTGAAGTACCCATGACATTCGTTGGATTAACTGCCTTATCTGTAGATATCATCACGAACTTTTTAACTCTGTACTTCACTGACAGATCTGCAAGTATTTTCGCACCACCGATATTTACCCGTATAGCCTCATAAGGGAATGCCTCCATTAACGGTACATGTTTATATGCAGCAGCATTAAAGACAATATCTGGCCTGTACATTTCAAATACTTCCTCCATTCGTTTCTTATTCGTGATATCTGCCAATACTACTTCAAACGGCCCATCACTGTGAGAGCGTAGCAGCTCCTGTTGCAAATTATATAGAACGGATTCGGCAACATCCAGCATAATAATTTTCTTCACGCTGAAACGCAGTAACAATCGCACGATCTCTGATCCAATTGATCCGGCAGCTCCGGTCACAAGCACAACCTGACCATTCAAGCCTTCCATTATTCTCACTTGATTCAGCCTAATTTCTTCGCGCCCAAGAATATCTTCAATTCGAATATCACGAATCTGTTT
Organism: Carboxylicivirga sp.; assembly: GCF_982718395.1. Taxonomy (NCBI): domain Bacteria; kingdom Pseudomonadati; phylum Bacteroidota; class Bacteroidia; order Marinilabiliales; family Marinilabiliaceae; genus Carboxylicivirga; species Carboxylicivirga sp. Next base: position 9,759 of record NZ_CEXQWX010000118.1, on the reverse strand, counting down.
CTGGTTGGAAATTCCGTTAACCCAATTCCTAACCGAAGGCATAACCATCAGTTTCCATGAGTTATCGTTACACGCTTTACTTATTTCATATTTGCGGGCTACGCTGAGATTATTTATCGCCAAAATAATGACCTTTACCTGCTTATCTTTTCCGATTTTAATAGCCTTTTTCCAACTCATCACCTGACGACTCTGTAGCAGAGTATTCCATTTATTTGAATTATCATCAATAAAACCAACAACATTGTATTGGTTTTCATTGTCACTACTAATAGCTTCCATGGTGATTTGCCCCATATCTCCGGCGCCATATATCATAACATTAACAGTCACCTCTTTTCGGGTTAGAAAGACATATACCTCTTTTACAAACATTCTAAACCCTATCGTCAACAATACTGTCAATAGAAAATGAACGATCAGAATTAATCGGGATACTCTTATCAATTCGAAATCTAAGTAAATAAAGACCTCATTACAGACCAACAATGCCAAGAAAGCAATTGCGCATGTTCTGATAATCAATTTCAATTCTCTATAATTACTATGTCGAATAATCCCCCTATAAGATCTATTAACAATAAATGTAATTAAATAGACAGCTAAAACTACCAACCCACTATTTGTCATATCAGACACTGAATAATCAGGGAGGTACATATGAAGCCGAATGATATAAGACAATGCAAACACATTGGCAACAATAATCATGTCAATAAGTAAAATCCACCACGGTGATACAATCCGCCCCTTAAATACATTCAAAAGTATAGATCTCATAACTACACAATTCATTAATACTTTAATTATCCACGATTAGTATGTTCACTAATTCATTTACCCAGCATTTGAGGTAATAAAATCAACAGCTTTATTAATGCATTTTGTCTTCCTATAAACCTATCTCACAAAGGTCAATGAATTTATCTCCACGATAATCGCATACAATTTAAAACATCATATCAAGAATGTCAGGTTATTAAAAACCTAATCGGAAAGTTTATGACGAACAGTTAAAATCAACGGCTTAACAGACTAAAAATGTGCACGAATCTTTATACACCTTATCCAATATTAGTATTTAAATGGAAACTTACCCTTCTAAACTCTAAATAGTTTATTTAGTGACATCTACTTTTTAGTTAAAATCCTATACTCTTTTTGATCAACGCCTTTTTTTTTAAGATTAAATTAAAACATAAACGCGTATCTTTGGTTGTAATATATAATCTTTAACCATTTATACTCATCCTATGTATGCCTTAAACAGATACACGTATCTATTATTCTTTTCTGTATTTCTTTTTTTCACCTCTTGTGTTCCATTAAAAAAATCCATTTACCTGCAGGGCGAAATTGCTAAGGAACTAAAAGAAATTGAAAACATGTATTCCTCTGATAAAGTTCCTTATACCGTAAAACCTAATGACAACCTGTATATCATGGTAAATAGTCTGGATGAACGTACATCATCCTTTTTAAATAATGAGAGCGGATTTACAACACGAATTGACAATCCGATGGCTGCAAGCCTTGTTGGCTACCGCGTTGAGCAAGATGGCTCCATTCAATTTCCCTTTATTGGTTCTATACCAGTTGCCGGATTGACACTTGATGAGGTAAGGGATAAAATACAGGAGGTTGTCTCAAACTATATTGAGGAAAGCAGTGTGACTGTTAAGCTATTAAATGATAATGTCACCGTACTGGGTGAGGTTCGTGTTCCTGGCCGTTACCCTCTATATGATGAAGAAATAAACATTCTGGAGGCAATCAGCCTTGCAGGCGATGCAACCGATTTTGCCAATAAGAAAAAAGTCAGGCTGTTACGCAAGGATAGTGATGAACATCAAATGATAGTCCTTAATATGCTTGATGATCAACTATTGTTGTCCCCTTATTTCTATATGAAGCCGGGAGACATCATTTATGTTGAACCTCGAAGATTAAAATCTACGGAACTAAGCTCAATTCCTATAACGCTTGTTCTAACATTAATTAATACAACCCTATTGTTGTATACTTTCTACATAACGAATTTTGACAGCTGATAAATCTGGATGCAAGATGATTGAAGAAAATAAATTTATAGAAACACCGGTAAACCTGTCTAAAATATTTTACAGAGCACTTCACTATTGGTATTATTTGCCCATATTTCTTGCTATTTCGTTAACCAGTGCTTATTTCATCTATAAATCTACTGTTCCAAAATTTCAGATCAGCTCTAAACTATTAATCTCTGATGAGCAGGAACAGACTCCTGCAATTGGTTCAACCGAAGCCGCGTTACCGGGGATCAACCTTGGTTCTAATAGTAATGTTGAAAACCAGCTAATTATCCTAAAATCTTCACAACAGATTGAAAAAACACTCAAACAACTTGATTTTACAATTAGCTATTTCAAAAAAGATGCTTTTAAGGAAGTTGAAATATACAAAAGAAGCCCATTTTACATTAAACTGGATACAAGTGGTATTCAATTACCTGATGTCAAATACGACATTGAGTTTGTCTCCAAAGATGAGTTTATCATTAGCAGAAGTAAAGGAGAAAGTTTATCCAAAAAACATAAGTTTTTCGAACAAATTAAGATTGACAACCTCTCATTTAGTATTATACCTAAAGAGACAACGCAACAGATAGATCTTACTGACCTCACGTTCAGTTTTCAAATCAATCCTTTGGAACAACTGATTGTGTACTATCAGAAGAAAATTATTATTTCTGATATAACTACTGATGCTTCCATCTTTGAAATTTCACTCATTGAAAACAATGTCCAAAAAGGGATGGACTTTATTAATAAACTGTCTGAAAACTCTGTAGCCTATACGTTAGAGAAGAAAAATCAAATTGCGATCAATACCATTCAATTTATTGAAAGTCAGTTAATTGACATTAGTGACTCATTAAACATGACTAAAAATATGCTCGAGAATTTTCGTTCACGTAACGAAATGATGGACATCTCGATGCAAGGGCAAATGATCATTGATAAAACGGAAGCACTTGAAGTCGAGAAAAATATAATCACACGTCAACTTGATTATTATAAATACCTTGAAAACTTTCTTGAAAGCAACCAAAATATTCTTAATCTATTACCTCCATCTGTCCAAGGAGTAGAAAACATTATTGTTGAACAATTGGTAAGTGAGTTGGCTGTGATGAATGCGGATAAGCAAAGTCTTCAGTTTAATTCAAAAGAAGGTAATCCCACTATATCAAGGATCAACAGGCAAATTGATGGCCAAAAGCAAACTATTTTGCAACAAGCAAAAAGTAATATCGTATCGACCCAGGAAGACCTTGATGATGTCAACCGCCGGCTAATTCAGCTAAGTTCGGAGATAAGAAAGCTTCCTCAAAAAGAACAGGTTTCGCTCGATATTGAACAGAAATTTCAATCAACAGACCGAATGCACACATACTTGATGGAGCGACGGTCTGAAGCTCAACTTGCCAAAGCATCTAATACACCTGACAATGAAATTATTGAACCTGCAAGGTTAATCAGGCAAACACAACCAAATCCAAAACAACTTGGTATTTTGGTTATACTCATTGGCATATTTATTCCTTTTATCATTATATTTTTAGCCATTTATACCAACAACAAGATACTTGATAAAGATGACTTGTTGAGCATGACTACACATCCGATTATTGGTGTTATACCTCATTTAAAAAGCAACCTGATGATCGATAATGACAGCCCTCATACTCTTCTCTCTGAGTCAGTACGCTCGATTAGAACTTCACTGGACTTCTTCCCTATCCCAGATAACCCAAAATGTATATTGGTTACTTCTGGCCTGCCTAATGAAGGAAAAAGCTTAAGCGCTATCAACCTGGCTATTTCGTATGCTCAACTAGGGAAAAAAACAGTGATTATCGATTTTGATATGCGTCGCCCAACCATTCATAAACTAATGAACATTGAAAATAATGGTTATGGTCTCAGTTCTTTTTTAGCGCACCACAACTTAAACAATACGAGCAATTTGATACATAGCAGTAAGATTCACCGTATGGAAGTCATCACATCGGTAGAAATTCCACCAAACCCTGCGGAGCTTATTGCCGGAGAACATGCAGCTCTATTAATTAATGAGTTAAAAAAACTGTATGAGATTATTATTATTGACTCACCTCCTATTGGTTTGGTGACCGACGCTGTATTATTGAGTCGTTACAGTGATATTAACATCCTGGTAACACGACACAACCAAACACCCAAGCCAATGTTGACGAACTTACTTAGGGACCCAAAGATTCAATCTATCAACAACTTGTGCCTGTTACTAAATGATTTACCTGTTACTCAACGGGCCTATAACAATTATAGCTACAGCAGTAAGTATTATAAATAGAATTGACTATAGTTATTGAGAGGTGGTGACCTCCATCACCTCTGTATAAAAGTTGGTAACGTAAATCTGAAATTGATTTATTATGCAACAAAGGTTGTCGACTAATTAGGCACACCTGAACCTGGTAAAGCCTTCGATGAAAATCCCATTGCGTTTTTGCTTACGGACAACAATCTAAACATTGAATTAATTGACACGGATAAGAAAGTTCCAATAATACAAAAAGGGTAGTGCATGATGATTGCCTCTACCCTTTCTTTGAATAATAGTTCGTTAATATCTAAAAATATTGTTGTTTATAGACTGCAGTTTTTAGAATCTTACTGCCATTGCTCAGCTCAACATCATAATTACCTGAACGAAGAGGTGATAGATCCAGAACCACTTTATTCAGCCCCTCCCGAGTAGAATATCCTTCTGAAAGCACAATTCTGCCCCGTTCATCTTTTACCAGAATATCAGTGATCTGAGACCCTTCTCCATTAAACTCAATAGCAAATAAGTCAATTGTCAAATCAGGTGACGACTTAACCAATTCAAATATCGATGATGAGTCATCAGGGTCATACTGCCAATAACCTAAATCAGGAGCTTCTCCATAAAATATCAACCCGACATCGGTACCCCTATCTAACACTCTTGAGCTAGTCGTGGGCTTAAGAAAATCAATATCAGGTAATGAGCCATCTGATTTACGAGGCGCTGCCAGAATCGCAGAGTATTTAGTTGCACTGGATCCTGAAGGCACACTGGCATCCACTTGCATAAAGTCACTATCAGAAATTGATAAAGATTGATCCCAGCTATTATGATCATGTGTAACAACAGCACCTGTTCCTAAATGAAAATCTTTCACTTCATTGGCATAACCTATATTGTTGCGAAGAATTTGATTTCGCTCCTGAGTCGCTGTACCAGATGTTTTAAAGAAAATATATCCAAAACCTCCCGTACCCGAACCTCCATAACCATTTCGATAAGCAACGTTATTGTGCAATCGCATTGGAATTGTCTCACGTCCATTTGCATTTTGGTTAAAACCAGCCATTTTGTTATACGCAGCAATGCAATTTTCTACATTGCGCTTATTACCACTTAATCCTCCCACATTTGCAGTAAAACCAAGCTTAAAACCAGTACCGTCTGCTTCTAAATCACCATTATTAAAGGCCCAACATTCCTTGTACTCAACAAACCCTACATCATAGGTTGAGAATCCCTGGTCAGAGCAATTCCAAGCGCGACAACCATAAAAATACGTTGATCCATCTAATGCGGACATATTACCTTGAGAAAATCCTGTTCCTCTTTCACCCGGTAATTGCACTCCGACGGCTAGCGAGTCACAACAATTCCATGCATCAGAATTAATTACCCGTCCTTCTCTGGCACCCTCAATTTTATAACCAATTCCGTGAATATTATAGACTTTACAATTTTCAATAACATTACCACTATTACCCATTGTCATACCGGTGCACTCAACAGAACGTCCTCCAATACCACCTTTCACGGACCAAACATTTCTGATTGTTAATCCCTTAAGCTTAATATAGCTTGCCTGCCCCATTCGAATACCGTAATGTAAATTACTTTTTGGTACAACATTATTACAATCAAGAATTGGTTCTTCGCCAGGATAGTTTGTAAATACAATTAGATTACCTGCTACACCACTGGAGCCTATTTTATATCCGGTCCCATTGCTCGATCTATTAGGATAGTACCAGCCATCTTCTCCTTCTGAGAGGTCTTTCATATATACTCCCCCTCTAAAAAATACTGTATCTCCTCGCGACAGAGAAGCATTAAATCCTTTACCCCAGGTTTTCCATGGCCTATCAATTGTTCCAGGATTACTGTCGTTACCATTCGGAGCCACATAATACTTGTTTTGCGCCCAAGTTACACTGCACACGGTCAGCATAAAAAATAAAATCGCCTCTTTCATCTGTTATTTTATTAAGCCGTTATTGACTCTATTAAAATTATCCCCTTTCAACACGTTGGGTTTACACCCAATGGCATTTTTTGTTTGCAAATTTATTTGATAAAAATACATTATCAAGTGACAAACATACACTTTTCTACTACGAAGACATAAACCTTAGGTTACAAATGAAGTCAATTTAATAGTATTTAACTTTCTGCCGTTCACCGCTTAAAAAACCATAATCAACCTCAATTCATCGCCTGCTACGCACTTCTTCTAATATGACAAACGCAGTTATATACTGCATATTGCCCAAAAAAAGTTATGATGGATCTTCTATACAACTAATTGTTTTGTGCACCTATCTTCAAAGTCCCTTAAGAAGGAGGTTCATGCTTTATTTCAATAGGATGGCTAAAAGGTAAAATTGATAATATTTTTCCAGTATGCCCTGTACTAATTAAGTAGTTACTTTTCATGTATGAATTCAGAATACAGCAAGAAACAAAACAAACCCTATTATTTTATTCATCTCTACTGATTATGCGAATAAAAAAAGGATACCCATTTTTTGGATATCCTCTTATCTTAATTGACTTGTGCAAACTAAAACATTCTGTCGCTTCTTATAAGAAGAAATGACATACAGCGCAATCAATATTATTTACATAAAATCCCAAGTTATACGAGAAGGGCAACTCATTAAACTATACATACTTTAGCAATTCAGATTTCAAGCCTTTCTTAACAGGAAGTTGCCACAGTAATTTACACCAATTATGATTCCCCTCAATCAGTTCGGGTCCTTCCTGACCAATGGCCACGTCCCATCCGATCGACTTATTATCTGAGCTATACAAAGCTGCTTCTTTTACCATATTAAGTGATTCTTCCCAAAAAGGAATTTTAAATCCCTTGATTGAAATTCCGGTAACAGGATGAATATCAACATCCTCTTTTGTTATGTCACTATACACACCAGGGCCATCTACAATACCATCATTGATATTTACAGGTGCTGCAAGGTTGCCTGCAGCCATATTATCTACGGCAGAATTAACAGTAATCCTTAACCGTGCCCCAAGCACATAAAACTTACCATTATGAACTTGAGAAAAAATGCGTATTGTATTTAAACCAGATGATGATAATTGCATAAGCGCTGAATGTTGCACAACAAACTCTTCGATAAGATCAAATCTATTCTTTTTCATATGAAGCAAAAGTGATTCGGCAGTAAAGTCCTCACACTTTATAACACTTACCTCGGCTCCTACCTGACCAAGGGATCCCTTAAGAACCAGTTTACCAGAACCATTATTGAGTAACTGTTCCAGGTTATTTCTATCCTTTAATGCTTCACTATAAGTCAAGTATTTTCGACGAACAAAAGAATGGTAGTGCTTTAGAAATTGAATTTTGTCTTCAAGAACGGATCTGGTTTCTTTAGGATTCATCACTTTTTGATATTCATACATAAATCCAGTGCCTGCCCATTTTTTCCTATCCACTTCACTAATCTCAAAAAAACGAAAATAAAAGTAATCTTGAATTGAAATATTATACCTGTAAACAGACTTCAACATATCCAGTAAAATAATTCTTCGACTCAGCTTTGACGTTTCAACAGCATACTTTAAAAATCTGCGCATAACACCCCTATCTGCATTTTTTAGATAATAAAGCAGATACATACTTCTTTTTAGAAAAACCATCATAACTGTTCTATTAATTTGACAAGTAACTATTTAAATACCTGGATGCATTGGCCTTTGAAAAGCTATTAGACGCCTTAAATGAATTATGTCGCAATTCCTTTAAGTAAGACTGATTATTCAAAAGATTAAGAATAAATTCACTCATTCCATCTATTTCATCTTTTTCAAAAGCCTCTCCCAATTCAAATTCTGAGATTATATTAGCTAAGGATGAGCTACTCACAGCAATTGCCATAATCGGAACTCCAGCTGACATTAAGTTATATGTTTTACTGGGCACACTCACATCCGCTGTTCTGTCATCAAGTGTCACAATAGCCAAACTTGCAGAGCATAGCGATTCATATAACACTTCATCGGGTCTGAAAGGCAATAAAGAACAATTATCCAACTGCTTTTGATCAATCATTTCAGCAATTGTTTCTGTTCTAACTCCTCTTCCAATTATCTGGAAAACTATATTTTTATGACCTCTTAATTTATCGGCTAATTCTATTATCACCTCAACATTATGAGTTGCTCCAATATTTCCGGAATACTGAACTATAAATTTATCATGCAATGAATTCTCTAACAATAAACTATTCTCCTCTTTTTTAATTGGTTTGTAATTTGAAAATGCCGACCAATTTGGAATGACTTCAACATTGACGTTTTCTGCATAGTTCAATACGAGGTCTTTCATATTATCACTAAGTGTATAAACTTTATATGCCTTTGGAAAAATTCGTTGATTTCTTCTGATCCACCACCTATATAACCAACTATCAGACTTAAAGCCGTTAATTTTCAAAGCATCCGGATATAAATCGTAGATAATAATTGAGAAACGCCTACCTGTTAATGGCAATAAATAGGCTGTAGGAGGTATTGTGAAGAATACCTTTTCATAACCTCTGTATTTGAACAAGAGCAATAGGTATATTTGTATGGTACCTAAAATCCATGAAGATGCTTTTTTAAGATTGCTCCCTCTGTTGTATTTAACAACTTTAGAAACTTTAATTTTTGAATTCAATTCATCATCCTGTACGCGAACACTGCCGGTTATTAAGGCTACATCGTTAAATCTTTGAGCAAATTCATTCAATATATCAATCGTTAAATAACCTGTAGCCTGATTTATAAATACAATTTTTTTCAAATCTTTAGTATTAGTGCTAAATAAACAGTTGAAATGACTAAATATAAAATTAGATCATTGGCTATTACAGACAACTTTCATTGCTTCTTTTGAAGACATAAACTCTACTTCAGGCCATCTTAGGATGATCTCTTTTAATAACTTACCAAGTTCGTCCAGCCCTTTTTCTCTATTTAATGGATCTAATGCACCAATAAAATTAACTCTGTGAGTGCTTATTATGGCTGGCTTCTTCCACCTAAAGGAAGCTTCAATTTGTTCTATTGTATTCTCAATACCATTATACCCACCTGCGGTTGGTTCAAAGGCACAATTTCTTGCATAATATTGAATACCAGTATTAAGCTTCTTCCCATTTCGGAAAAAGCTTTTTCTCATCCCACCTTTACCATCAGGTACATCTACAAAAAGCTGCGCATTAATAAACTTTACACCTCCTTTTGCCAAGGTATCATTAAATTGAGGATGGTAAATTCCATTTCCGGGGACAAATAGCGTAGGTTTACGTTTGAAAATCTGTTGAAATAACTCAATTCCATCCATTAGTGACTCTTGCAAAAAGGGTATCTGAGCTGAATTTTCAAAAA